>JBDNHN010000487.1:0-4700 GCA_041688725.1 Gillisia sp. | reverse complement strand
TCATAACCTTAAATTCGTTGTCATACTTTTTTGCCATAATTCAAATATATAATTTTTATGGGCTTATAAAAATCGTACCATCAAAGGTAGACACTCCAGTCCTTTGAAGTGCTGGAACGTGAGCTGAGCAGAGCCGAAAAGCAGGAAGTGTTCGACGTCTTTTATAGGGTGGGAACCAGGATGGGAGTGAGGGGTTTGCCCGAATCTTTTGAAGAATGGGAAAAAATGCGGCAGGGGCACTTGCACCAAAATTTGAAATACAGCAATTACACTAATGACCTGTACAGTCAGTATCGCAAACATCTGGGAGTGATACGCTACAAGATCCTGCTGGAGGCCCAAACACTGGTCGTGCCGCAAAAGGTGCGTGAATTGCTTAACTTCCGGAGAATCTCCCTTTTAAACCCTTTGATTGGGCTGTATAAGATAAGCAGAAGCATGAAGGCTGATTGGCTTTTGAAAGCTCTGATCCTGCCATCCGCTTATAAAAAGGAGATCAAGGCGCTGGACAACGATTCAGCTTAGTAGGGAGGAGAAGGCAAAATATAAAATGTTACTTCCGTTCGCATTAGAATTTAGATATTTTGTGGGTTTTTCAAAAATAATCGGGAAAAATACCAAAGGAGTTTCAAAACTTGAACCCGGTTCAAAAAAGAATGATCAGGCAGACTTTGGTTTAAAAAGAACATTTAAAATCAGGCCGGTTATAATTAAAAAAATCCCTAAAATACTCCAAAGCGTATAAATTTCTCCAAACCAGAATATGCCTAATAATACTGTAAAAACAACTTCAACATATTTTATTGGCGCCACCTGATTTGCAGAAGCTATTTGAAAAGCTTTGGTCATAAACAACTGACCAAAAAAACCAAAAATTCCCAGACCTAATAGCAAAAACCATTCAACTCCAGTTGGGGTAACCCAATTATTGATAGATAAAACACCTCCCACAACAGTTGCAATAGCCATAAAATAATTGACGATTACAACAGGGTGATCTTGTTTTCCTATTTTGTTAATTAAAATAAAAACCAATCCGCTAAAAACAGAAGCACCCAATACAAGGAACAGCCCAATGTAACTTACCTGAGAATCAAAGCCTTTAAGGATGAGTACTCCGGAAAATGCAATGGCAAAAAACAACCATTGTAGCATTTTTATTTTTTCTTTTAGAATAAATACTGCGAATATTGCCGCAAAAATAGGGGCAATATATCTCAAGGATACCGCAGATCCTACGGGTAAATATTTTAATGACATGAAAAATAATGTCATCGAGGTAACTCCAAACAGGCCCCTTAATATCAATAAGTTTCTTTTATTACCTAAGAGGGGGATTTTGTAATACACTAGATAAGACATTGTCAAAATCAACGACCCAAGCGACCTGAAAAACACTAATTCATTAGCGTTAAAATACACTAAATACTTCACAAAAGCATTCATTAGCGCAAATGCTAAAGTGCTTAAAAGCATAAATTTTATAGCTTGTTGCAAGTCCTTCACTTAAAAGTTTTAGTGCCAAGTTATTATCAACTCTCATTAATCTGAAGAAGGTGATTTGAGTACCAAATAAAAAGGCCTTATTTGGGAGTGCTATATTACTCAATTTTGTAAGACTTTTGGGGGCTTCGGAATTTTAAATACAGCACTTTCCGGAGGGAAGTTTTTTCGGAATAATCTCAAGAAATTGATCAAGGGGTTAAACCCACCTTATCAGATTATGGCCATTTAATCTGTTCTATCTATGTTGTACCTGAATAAAAAAAGCTATTTTTAATGAAGCAAACTACCGAAATCCTGCCTTATAAAGGCAGAATTGCCTTAAAATAAATTTTCACCAAGTTGGTTCCACCTTGGCTGTTTCTTTTAAGATTCCGCTTCAATTTTGTAATACTAAAGTCAATTTAACCCAGTCTCGCGGCTTTAAAGACTATAACCTGCGGCGGGATTATTAAAAACTCAATGTATTATGCCAACAACAATTGTTACCACCGAAGATTTGATGGAGTTCAAAGCAGAACTCTTGGAAGAAATCAAAAGATTATTGAACAATCCATCCGGATCGGGTTTAAAAAAATGGCTGAAGTCCACGGAAGTCATGAAACTGCTCCAAATAAGTCCGGGCACCCTTCAGAATTTCAGGATCAATGGAAACTTGCCCTTCACCAGAATAGGGGGGATTATTTATTACGATGCCGATGAAATAAACAAAATCCTGATGGGAAACAAGATCCATCACAAACACGAGTAAGGCCATGAATTACATCAAACATTTGAATGCTGTGTTTTACCAATTTTCAAAGGCTTCACGCTTAAATCCTACGCACATAAGTTTGTATATCGCCTTATTCCAATTCTGGAACCGGTATCGTTTTCCAGAAATTTTTTATATAAATCGGGAAGAAGTTATGAAACTGGTTAAAATAGGATCTGAATCAACGTGTCATCAATGTTTAAAGGGGTTAGCTCAATGTAAATACATTCGTTATCTGCCTTCTCATAACCCTTATAAGGGAAGTATCATACAGATGTTCATTTTTAGGACAAGTAGTGGGACAAGCATTGGTACCTAATATAAACATAAATAAACATTATAAAAAAAATATAAATTTTAATAAACGAGCGCGCCCGCAAAATGAAAATGAAGTTTTTGAGTTTTTTAAAAAACAAGACTGGCCTGATTCCGAAGCGATGAAATTTTATAATTATTACAGCGGCATAAACTGGAAGTTAGGAGGGAGAATACGTATTGAAGATTGGCAAGCGACAGCTAAGAGCTGGATGTTAAAAATCAAAGAAATGAAAACTTTTATTCCGGTGTCCAGAAATGAGGACAACTTAAAAACAACTAAAAACAAGAATTATTATACACCCCTTTAACATAGTGGAAGGCGGAGGACAATACTCCCTGGGTACATTTGATGGCCAAAACGTGCTGTACGATTTCCCGAAAATTCCTCGCACTTTTACTATTTTGGTTTTTTAAACCGAAAATCCCCTCCAGATTTTCACGCAACGAAACCATACACAAAGCCCTTGTGGTTAATTTGAAAAACAATTAGTAAAGAAGATAAAAATAATATGAAAGATAAAACTCTTGTGGTTTTTTAACCTTCACAAGGAGTTACAGAATATCGGGTTATCCTAGATAATGATGCCGATACTCTTTGGGCAACCGAACTTCAAATATCAGAAATATTTGGTAGAGATAGAACGGTTATTAACCGACATATAAAGAATAGTTTTAAAGAAGATGAACTTGATGATGTTTCAACTAGTGCAAAAATTGCACAAGTTCGAATGGAAGGAGGCAGAGAAATAGAGAGAAGTAATTCATTACAATCTTGACGTCATAATATCCTTTGGATATAGAGTTAAATCACCTTTAGCTACAGAATTCAGAAAATGGGCTACTAGTAAATTAAAGGATTATTTATTAAAAGGTTACGCTGTAAATCAAGAGTTGCTCAAAACAAAAGCAAAACAAATAAAAGAATTAGAAACTGAAATCAATTTTTTACAAGAAGCAGCTTTAGAAAATCAAATGCAGATAACAGATGGTTTTTTGTCCATTATCACTCATTATTCCAAGTCATTTGAGCTATTAAACGCATATGATACCGAAGACCTTACTATGGACAACCTTAGTAAGGACATAATTTATACAATTAATTACAAAGATGTAAAATCAGCAATAGAAAACCTCAAAGAAAATTTGATTAAAAAAGGAGAAGCTAGCGATTTATTCGGCAGCAAAAAAGATAAATCATTTGAAGGCGTTTTAGGAAGTATTTCACAAACCGTATTTGGAGAACTTGCAGTAGCACAAAGTCATCCAGAACAAAGAGATACAATACTCAAATTAATTGTCAATTTGATAAAAACTAACCCCAATAAAATATAAACGCCATTAAAACGGACATTTATATTCAGAACCTATTTCACAGGGAAAAATCCCTGGTAAAGATTCAAGCCGGAAATGCAATGATCAACTGGCTGCGCGAAATGGATCACCTGATGAGAAAACACACGAAAACCTTGAGCGATCTGGACAGGATAAATGAATTATCCTTTTTACTCGGATTTGAAAAAATAAGCATAAAATCTTACGCCGTTATGAGAAGAAGGGGCAGGGAATTGTTTTTTCGGGGGTGTCATTCTTCTCGAGAAATTTGGGTTTTGATCACATTCTTTCCAAAAAGGGAAAGAAACGAGCCTCTGCAGATGTAAGCTTTATCTTTATAGCTTACAATCTCAGACGAATATTAAGTTTGTTAGGTAAAAAAGGGTTCTTGGATGTGTATAGTCAGTTGATTCTTTGTTTATTGGTCTTAATCCAGGCTTACAAAGCCATTTTAATGGCATTATGTCCAACAGATCCCGTAAACCCTAATCCCAAGTTAAAAAAGCTTATTTTAGTCCATAATTGGCAGTAAACTTAGGTTTTTAGACAGACTGCCGTTCCCTGCAAGCTGAAAAAACATCCACATGCCAATAGAAAATATACCTGAAATTTATTTTCAGAATAAGAAAACACCACAAGACATATTTGTCTATGATTTTAAAATGACTAGTGATGTTGTTAAAAGCAAGGTTAATTTAAGCATGAATATGTTTAGCTTTCTTCAAGTGGGAAAAAAGCAAGTCCATTTTGCAAACACCTCTATGGCAGTAAACAATAAGCAATCTTTACTGCT
>JBDNHN010000486.1:0-2084 GCA_041688725.1 Gillisia sp. | reverse complement strand
GAGATTGCAAAAAGAGCAAAAGTTAAAAGTGTAATTTTGATTTTCATAATTTTCTTATAGTTTTTGTCTCTGCAAAGAACCTATGTGTTTGTTAAGTTAATGTTAAGGGAGTGTTACTAATTTAATAAAGGTTGAAGCATCACCATATCAATCTTTGATGGTTGGACCTAATCAAAGAATTACGCCAAATCCTGATCAACTATCGTTGTCTTGCTGATTTTATGATTTAGCTTGCCCTTTGTAATGCTTGATAGGCGTTGCGTTTTGGCCTAAAATTGAAACTGTTGGGCGAGAACAGCGGGTCAAATAAAAGTTTCTGTTTCTCTAAAATTTATAATTTATTTATAATTCAGGCACAATATTTTTAGTTTTAAATAACTTAACTTCAATTGGTTAATTAAAATTTTTCGGAAATGAGTTCTTTTAGCACTTCAAATATAGAACTTTCGCAATTTTATAAACCGCTGGAAAGAGCATCAGACCTCGATCCTTTAATAGATAGAATTGGTGATTCAAAATATGTAGTACCGGGAGAAGCTAGTCAAGGGATTCATGAATTTTATTCCTGGCGATCTAAAATTTCCAAAAAACTCATAAAGGAAAAGGGTTTTTCATTTATCGCGGTTGAAGGCGACTGGCCGGATTGCTACAAGATAAACCGATGAATAAAAGGCCTTGAAAACAGTCAAAGACTTTGGAAGGAACGTATTTATTGATAAAACAAAAGCGCTACATCCATTGATAATAGAATTAGATGGCCACCTGATGCCCGAAACCTATCATTTCGGGATTTAGATGATCTCAGATTATATAGAAAGAAAAACACAAGTAAATACAAACAGTAAACTTTTAATAAATAAACAGAAATTATGAAAAACATAGCTACGATTAAAGAAATCCTTGGTTCAGACGCATCCTATTTATTAGATCACGTCTGTAATAAAATACCCAAACAAAACCTTAATATTCCCAATCCAAATGCGGTTGATAAATTTATCAATAGCGACAGGAATCCACAGGTGTTGCGAAGCCTGGCACAATTATATGATCATGGAACCCTTGGAGGGACCGGCTATTTAAATATTTTACCTGTAGATCAGGGCATAGAACATACGGCGGCAGTTTCTTTTTATAAAAACCCGGCTTATTTTGATCCTGAGAACATTATTAAACTCGCCGTGGAAGGCGGTTGTAATGGAGTTGCCTCCACATTTGGGGTGTTGGCGATGCACGCAAGAAAATACGCGCATAAAATCCCATTTATTGTAAAGATCAATCACAATGAACTTCTCACCTATCCAAATACCTTTGACCAAATCCTTTTTGGAACTGTGAAAGAAGCCTGGAATATGGGTGCCGTAGCTGTAGGAGCGACGATTTATTTTGGCTCACAAGAAAGTGACAGGCAGATTCAGGAAATCGCGGCTGCGTTTGAAGAAGCGCATCAACTGGGAATGGCAACAATATTATGGTGTTATGCCAGAAATAACGCTTTTAAAACAGATAAGGAAGATTATCATTCGGCAGCTGATATTACCGGACAAGCAAATTATATCGGTGTAACTATAAAAGCGGACATCATTAAACAAAAACTCCCCGAAACAAATTTCGGTTTTAAAAATATCAAATTTGCCAAATATGACGATCAGATGTATGATGCATTAACTACAGATCACCCAATCGATCTTTGCCGATACCAGGTAGCCAACTGCTATATGGGAAAAATTAGTTTGATCAATTCCGGGGGAGGTTCAAAAGGGGAATCGGATATTAAAGAAGCTGTTAAAACCGCGGTAATAAACAAACGAGCCGGGGGAAGTGGTTTAATAATGGGCCGAAAATCTTTTCAACGCCCAATTGATGAAGGAGTGAAAATTTTAAGAAGTGTACAAGACGTTTACCTGGATCCGGAGATAAATCTCGCTTGATTCTAATTGTTTAGAGAAGGAGTTTTTTTTGAATTGGATTATATATTCTATCACAACAGTTATCTCAATACAAATAATAACTTTTAAAATACAGAAAAAAACCTGCGGCTATTGGCGCAGGTTTTTTTAAAATTATTTAATGAGAATGTTGACTAT
>JBDNHN010000485.1:0-4079 GCA_041688725.1 Gillisia sp. | reverse complement strand
ACGGCGGGATCAACATCAATTAAGAGCGGCACCAAAACCGTTGCGCCAAAGGCTACAAATAAAAACTGAATACCGACAACAATTCGTTTCGCCGGATTTTTAAGATTCATTGATTTTGGTTGAGGAGGAGTTGGGGGAGTTTGCATTAGAAAATCGAGGTTTAAATGCTCAAAAATAGGGATAATAATTTAACAATCTTTAACAAAATATTGCAAAAATTTGCAGAATGTAAATTGAGGTGATCAATCCCGTTTGATATTTAAAATCCTATGATTTTTTATGATTACATGAGTTTCTGTTCACGGTAAGAATTACCAATTGAACCCGGGTTTCTTAAAATAATTTTAAAAAGCACTTTACTTAAATTGTGAATGACCGGTTCACAGCCAAACTTTTCCAAAGTCCAAAACCAAACTATTAACTATTATACTTGTACTTCCACCAATTTCTTCATTGTGCCATTATTTTTAAAATCGAGATGCCAGCTAAATGCTTTTTCCATGACGTGTGGCGTTTGCCCTCCTCCTTTTAGTGCTTCTTGAATGTAATCCTGCATTTGTGCTTTGTAATCTGGGTGCATGCAGTTATCAATAATAACCTGAGCGCGTTCTTTTGGCGCCAAACCTCTTAAATCGGCCAAACCTTGATCCGTAACCAAAATATCTACATCGTGTTCTGTATGATCATGGTGTGAAACCATAGGAACTACGTGAGAAATGGAGTTATTTTTAGATGCCGACGGACAAACAAAAATGCTTAAGTAAGCGCTTCTGGCAAAATCTCCCGATCCGCCAATTCCGTTCATCATCTGGGTTCCGCACAAGTGTGTAGAATTCACGTTTCCGTAAATATCGAATTCTATGGCGGTGTTTATAGCAATAATCCCCAGTCTTCTAATTACTTCGGCTGAATTGCTGATATTTTGTGGCCGTAATACAATTTTGTTTTTATAATCTTTAAAATTTTCTATGAATTTTTTATAACATTCTTCCGAAACTGTGATGGATGAAGCCGAAGCAAATACCATTTTTCCTGAATCAAACAATTCAAAAGTACTGTCCTGCAATACTTCAGAATACATCGTTAAGTTTTCGAAAGGACTGTTTGCAAAACCAGACAATACTGAATTTGCTATTTTCCCTATCCCTACCTGAATAGGTAATAAAGAATTGGTCAGTCTTCCATCTACCACCTCATTTTCCAGAAATTTAAGAATATGTTGGGCAATGGCAGTCGTATTTTCATCGGGCGCAGAGATTTTTGCAGGGCTGTCCGGACGATCTGTAAATACCACGGCGATTACTTTTTTGGGATCTATTTTTATATATTCCGTTCCAATTCGTGTTTCCGAATCTGTAATGGCTATAATGTTTCTGTGCGGATAAGGTTTGGGAATAAATACATCGTGGATTCCTTTAAAAGATAAAGGAATGGAAACATTTATTTCAATAATAATTTCATCTGCCAAATCGGCAAAAGTTGCAGAATTGCCAACTGATGTGGTGGGAATAATAAAACCATTTGCGTCAATATAAGTAGCTTCAATAATGGCCATATCGACTTTTGGCAAATGCTGGTTGTGCAACATTTCGGCAGTTTCACTTAAATGCTGGTCTACATATAATACCTCGCCGGTATTAATTGATTTTCTTAAAGTAGGATCGGCCTGAAAAGGCATTCTTTTATAAATAGCATGATTTTTAGCTAAATCTGCATCGGTATCATAACCAAGAGAAGCGCCACTTAAAAGGGTGATTTTCAAATCTTCTGTTTCTGCCCGTTTTGCAAACGCAGGTAATACGGATTTGCTGTCTCCGGCTTTTGTAAAACCGCTTACACCAACAATTGAATTGTTTTTAACAAATCTTGCAGCCTCATCGGGGGAGTAAATTATATTTTTATAATTTTCGAAAAGAATTCGCTCCATCTTTACCTGTTTGCTGTATTTCATATAAAATATTTAATATATTGACACTAATTTGTGTAAATAAAAATATAAATTGATTAATTCAGATACGCAATGTAGCCATTACATACCTTTGTCATATATTTAAAATAGTCAATATTTTATTCAAATCTGCCAAATGAACAAAAATGAAAATAAAGAGAAGTATTACTTAACCGATGTCGATAAATTTGACAGCAGTATTTACTGTCATCACGATCTTATGGGCGAAATTTATATTGAAACCCACGCGCACAAAAAAGGACAATTTATTTATACGGAAGGCGGAATAGTTTACATAAAAACAGGCACAAAAACACATTTTATGCCTGCAAGACATTATATGTGGATTCCTCCCGGAGTTGAACACGCTATATTTCCAAGTACTCCTGAAGTGATTATGCGCAACTTGTATTTCCCGGTACAAAAAATCGATGCTGCATTTTATCATACCGTAGGGATTTACCCGGTTAATGAATTGTTGTGGCATTTGTTGGGCTACACGCGAAAATGGGATGGCGATATTTATGAAACTGATGAGAAAAGATTCCCTGTGGTGGCTGCTTTTAAAGTGCTGCTTTCACAAATACCAACCGTTCCTTTGATGCTTACGCTTCCAAAACCCAAAGATCCACGATTGGAAAAAACCCTTGTTTATTTAAAAGATCACTTAGATAAAAATATTTCCTTGCCAGAAATTGCTTCTCATTTGGGAATGAGTGAACGCTCGCTTCACCGGTTATTTAAGAGCGATGTTAAAATGACTTTTATTCATTATTATACTTTACTTAGAATGTTTAAAGCCGTGGAATATGTACTTGAAAAGAAACACACTATTGGTGAAATTGCCCTTATGGTTGGTTACAGCAGTTTGCCCACCTTCAGCAATACTTTTTTAAAGATATTGGGAAAAAGACCTTCAGAATATTTTCACGGAAACAGGATTTATGTAAAATAGATTAAAATTTACAGGCCAAATAAAACCCGTAATTTTCCTGTTTAATTCGCGGATAAAATGAGATGTTATTTTGGTCGTGCTATTCGGTTTTAAATAAGCTTTGTTTCTATTTAGTTTAAATGCAAACAGAATTATTGGAAGTTTTGAAAAATTTTCTGTTACATATTATATTCTAACGAATATACAATCTTAACATAATTATTATCGGTGTAACAGGATGTATCTTATTTATTATTTGATTAAAAACTCTAAGGATCTTCAATAAACTTCTCAGAAATTTGGAAAAATTTATGAATTATTCTTTCAAAACTGCAGGCCAAAATTTCAAAAATATCATTTATCTGTTTTGTTCCGGTTGAGAAAAAAACGGATTCTACACAAAATTTTAAAACTATATTTGCGCTTTGGCAAACTAAGCACAGGTTTCAGCCAAATTTGATCCAGGTTTTTTATGAAAGGAGAGAATGAAATGGAGATTAAAAGCGCGATCACTTCAGAAGAAATTGAAAGCTGCATAGCTGTATTAGCACATTTGGTGGAAGATACAGATCAGATCTTCGATATTCCCAAGGATCAAAGAACCGAACTTTTAAAAGTGGCTGGAATGTTTTCCAGACCTAATCGTGACGAATTTTCCAGAAGAATAAAGGATGGAAAGAAGGCTTCAAAACGCAAACAAGAAGCCAAGGATAAAACTGCACGTAAAGAAACAGGAATAAGATCTGCCAGGGAAGCGGTGGTGTTTGTAGCTCCAAAATTGCTCCCAATGTCTCATCTGGCCAATAAAATTGAACTGGAACTGGAGACTCCCAGAAAATGCTACGTCTGTAAAACGGAATTCACTAAAATGCACCATTTTTACGATTCTATGTGCACAACCTGTGGGAATTCTATTGATTAAACAAACTGAAAAAGCCACTTCAACGAGTGGCTTTTTCAGTTTATAAAATGCGCTGTAAACTTTCTTATATACATAGTTCAAGCAGTACTCGTCCAGCCGGGTTTTTCATATAAAAAAAGCCTGCAAATCTTTAGTTGACTTACAGGCTTTCTTAATTTAAGATGTTTTTGACTAGTAAGCCATTGTTACAATTTTCTCTACATCTGAAGGTTTTAAACTTTTATGTTCCCCCAAACCTAACCAGCCGCGTTCGGTAAAACGTTTTGAGATCAGTT
>JBDNHN010000070.1:0-2873 GCA_041688725.1 Gillisia sp. | reverse complement strand
TGCGTATGTATGATTTAGATTTGCATTTAATCTTCCAAAATCTGGGGAATCGTATAAGGTAACTGAAGCCTGGAATTTCCCTGTAGTGGTTTCCCCAATTTGAACAACATCAATATATGGGTCTAAACCGTTAATCACCAGCTCACTGGCAGAAGCAGATCTTGAAGTGGTTAAAATAAAAACCCTTCCTAAATTTAAACTATTGATCAATTCCCCGGTTTTTAAAGTGGTATTGAACTTGTTAGAAAGCCTTTCCTTTAAAGCAGTGCTACTTTCAAAATAAGCCTGATACTCTGCATTCCACTGTTCTTTCGTAAAAATTTCACCGGCAAATTGTCCGGTGATCATTGAAGCAAGATCTGTAGCTGTTCTTACAGATCCACCTCCGTTGTAACGCAAGTCAAGAACAAGTTCTGTAACACCCGCGGCTTTAAATTCCCCGAAAGCAGCGTTTAATTGAGGGTCAAAGTCTGAAGTAAAACTTGTGTAAAAAAGGTAACCAATTTTTTTACCATCAACATCCAATGTTTTTGAAACCAAAACAGGGTTTGTGGTATATGCTTGTTTTGTCAAAGTAACGCTTACTCCTGTTGGGGTAACAGAACTGCTATTTAAAGTGGCCAGGCCAATGGTATAGGTTTCGGGGGCCATTAAATTATTATAATTTGAATCGGTTAATTGTTGACCGTCTATTGTATTAAAAACATCACCTCTTTTAATACCCTTCGTATCTGCTGAAGTCCCGGGAAGAACGTAGCGCACATATCCATAAACATCTGTGCAACCTTCGCAGTAGCGAACCAAACCAAATGAGATACCGTTGGTAGTACTTATTCCACTAAATAAATTTTCTAGTTCCACATAATCATCTACCAAAAAGCTAAACCGATCCTGAGGTGCAAGTAATCCATTATAGAATAAATCTTCAGGAGTTGCGAAATTGTCTAAGAAGTCATTTCGTTCAGTCTGGGTTGGGAAAAAATCATTTGCCAATTCCGGGACATCCGCCTTATAGAGATATATTTCATTCAATCCGCGATAAATAAAATTTTCAACCGTTAAATCCCCGTTAACTATAGGTTTGTCTATCGCATCATCTGCATCCTTAGAACAGGAAGTGAAAATTCCTCCAAAAAGCAGGGTGAATAAAATCAGTTTGTAAATTTTCATAAAGTTTGTAATTGATTATAAAATTAAGCTCTTAAAAGTAATCACTATATTGTAAATTAAAAAAAATTGTAACAAATTTATATTTCATTCGTCGTAAATATAAGGAGGTCCTAACCAATCAAATATAAATGAATCAAAATACCTTCATTAGTTTAATTAATCCTGTAAAGGATAAAATGTATCGGTTGGCATTGCGCTTGCTTATATCAAAAGAATCGGCTGAGGACGCTACCCAAGAGGTCTTTTTGAAACTATGGCACGGGAATGAAAAAATCAAAAATTATGCCAATTTAGAGGCTTTTGCAATGACGGTAACCCGAAATTATTGCCTGGACCAATTAAAATCGAAGCAAAATAGCAATTTAAAAATGATTCACAACAATTATGAAAGTCATGAACGTTCCATTCATGATCAATTGGAAATAACCGATGAATTAGAACAGGTATCACAGATTATAAAAAGCTTGCCGGAACAGCAAAAAATTATTTTTCAGTTAAGGGATATTGAGCAGTATGAATTTGAAGAAATAGCTGAAATCACCAAAATGAACGAAACTGCTATAAGAGTGGCACTTTCAAGAGTACGAAAAAAAATAAGGGAAGAATTGTTAAAAAAACACAACTATGGAATTAAATAAATTGGAATCCCTGCTAAAAAAATATGAGGAGGGAAAAACAACTCTGGCCGAAGAAAAGCAGTTGCAGTACTATTTTTCTTCAGCAGAAATACCAGCACATTTACGGAGTTATAAAATAATATTTGCATATTCTGCAAATGAAAAAAACAGGACTTATCCGGGCAAGCCCCAATTAGCTTCCAAAAAAGGACAATTTTTCTTCATTGGAATTGCGGCAAGTATTCTTTTGGCAATTGGTATTTTTGCCTGGCAGAACGACAGCCGGGAAGAATTACCTCAATATAATGTGGGTACCATTGAAGATCCGCATGAAGCTTATCAAAAAACCAAGGAGGCTCTGCAAATGATGGCAGCAGTTTTTAATGCCGGCAGGGAAGATTTGGAATATTTAGATGAATTCAATAAAACCAAAAACAAATTTATTAAAAATCAATAAAAATTAAGATTATGAAAAAGTCAATAATTGTAATATTAGTATGTCTGGTAGCATTTTCAGGTTATTCTCAGAATTTTGCAAAATACGAGAATATGAAAGAAGTGGATGCAATGATTATGACCAGCAAGATGTTTAAACTCCTGGCCAAAGTAGATTTAAGTTCCACAGATCCTGAAGCACAACAATACATTAAATTAATAGAGAATCTAAAAGAGATAAGGATGTATACCACCAATCAGTCAGCTATACGTGCCCAAATGGCTGCCGATGTCTCTACCTATTTAAGCAAAGGTTCCTTGGAGCAACTGATGAGGGTAAATGAAGATGGAAAAAGCATCAAATTTTATTCTAAACCTGGCAGTAATGAAAATTTTGTAAGCGAGCTCTTTATGTTTATGGAAGGTGAAAAAGACGGAAAACCCATTGCGGTTATCCTGAGTATTACCGGAGATATCGATTTGACACAATTGTCGAAACTGGCTACCGATCTAAAAGTTCCCGGAGCTGAGGAATTGAAAAAAGTAAATAAAAAATCATAATTATGAAAACCTTGAAAATCCTAAGCATAGTTTGTTTTAGCCTGATGGCAATAGCTTGTAATAATGAGCAGAGTTTACAGGAATATTATG
>JBDNHN010000069.1:0-5056 GCA_041688725.1 Gillisia sp. | reverse complement strand
TTTGGCATCCGGATTCCCTTTGGAGAAATCGTCCACAAAATTTCCGCCTAACCAGGAATGATTGTATCCCGCGGCATAATCAATATACGTATATACACTTCCGGCAGAGACTAAAACTCCGGTTACATTCATATAAGAATCGGTAAATCCGGGAGCTTTTTTCTGCATATAAGCAAAATCATTATAAAACTGCAAATTTGAAATAGGTCCCCATTCTACTGGTACATTTCTGGAGATCGCCAAAGAATACATATTAAAATCGGCAGCAACTTCATAAGGAGCTCCATAGGCAGCCATCGTAACTACATCTGTAGGTTCTCCTTCGGCATTCTCCGGGTTATGGGAAGCAGTAATAATTTGTGCTTTTCCATTCCATTTCCCTTTGGTTATTTCGTAATGAGCGGCAAAAGCACTGTGATCTCCCATTTCTTCGGTGTCAAGATTATACAGGCCGCCATATTGCAGGGAAACACCCAATCTACTTGCAGATTCTTTTCCAAATTTATAGATAAATTTTCCATTGAATTGATTTACTTCTTTATTTCTGCCTGTGACATCATAAGAATATCGGTCTGGAGAAGTTTCGGTATTGTTGCCAAATTTCAATTCTTCCGCATTTTTGAAGAATGCCAGTTGATATTCAAATTTTTCTCCTGTATGCAAGTATTTCACACCCATATCATGGTCATCTTCCAATCCTACATAATAAGACAGGTTGAAAAACCAGTTGTGAGAGTTGTATTGTTGAATTCCAAAAGGAACCTGAGTTAAACCAATATGAATTTGATCCAGTTCATTGAAATTGTAACCTACCCAACCCTGCTTTAGGAATCCGCCTCCAAAACCTTCAGAATACAATCTGTATTCGACATTCAGAAATATTCCTTTATAAGCAGCTTTGGCATTTATCCTGAACATATCATATCCAAAATCTCCACCGCGTTTTTTCTGACCTTCCTTCCAGGAGGATAAATTATAGTTGAAACGCAATGCTCCGCCAATTTCGAGTTCCGGTTTTTCCTGAGCCATTGCAGGAAATGCAAGCAGCAAGGCTAAGATTGCAAGGCAAAAGGTTTTTGAGAATTGCTTATGAGTAATTTTTTCTAACATATAGTTATTTTAAAAGTTGAATAAATTAGGGAATAATTATGATTAAAGTAAAGATTTTCAGGAAATTAACAAATAATGGTTTAATATGATTTTCGATGTATTAAAGAAGTCCTGGCACATAATAATAAGATATAAAATGGAACAAACATTTGCTTTGTATCCTTGGAAAAACCCAGCCAATTACAGCAGAATCCTGAACTTTGATAAGTGTAAAATATTATAAAGAATTTATTGTTTTTCTAATTGCAACAAGATTAGTGAGAAGTTTTTCAAGATGTTGAAGATCCAACATATTTGCGCCGTCACTTTTTGCGTTTGCGGGATCAAAATGAGTTTCAATAAACAATCCATCCACATTATTAACGATCCCGGCCCGGGCTATGGTTTCAATCATATCCGGCCTTCCTCCGGTTACGCCGCTGCTCTGATTTGGTTGTTGCAAAGAGTGGGTGACATCTAAAACGGTGGGCGCATATTGGCGCATCGTGGGAATCCCCCTGAAATCCACGATCATATCTTGGTAGCCGAACATAGTGCCACGATCTGTGATCATTACCTGATCGTTATGACTATCGGTAACTTTGGTCACGGCATGCTTCATACTTTCGGGACTCATGAACTGACCTTTTTTAAGGTTGACCACTTTTCCTGTGTTAGCCGCTGCTACAACAAGATCGGTTTGGCGGACCAGAAATGCGGGGATCTGTAAAATATCCACATATTCTGCTGCCATTGCGGCATCGCTTACTTCGTGAATATCAGTAACTGTTGGGATTTTAAATGTTTCAGAAACTTTCCGAAGGATTTTTAAGGCTTTTTCATCCCCAATTCCACTAAAACTGTCAATACGGCTGCGATTCGCCTTTTTAAACGAACCTTTAAAAATATAAGGTATTTTGAGTTTGTCTGTGATTTCAAGAACTTTTTCGGCAATTCGCAATGCCATTTCTTCGCCTTCAATGGCGCAGGGACCTGCTAAAAGGAAGAAGTTGTCAGAATTGAGATGTTGTAATTGCGGGATTTTTTCGAGTTTCATAAATAACTTTTAAAAGTGCAAAGGTAATTTAATTAAACTTGTGGAACAATTACAAAAAGACATTAATGCATGGCCGGAGGGCAGTTAGGCCCTGTAACCCAGGGTATTTGAGGTAATTATGGAATTAAATAAAATGAGAATAGTAAATTCAAATAATTAGCAGTACTTTTGCAGCCTTAAAAATCAGGGTTTTATATGACAAAGATTAAAAACATTGCAATTATTGCACACGTTGACCACGGTAAAACTACCCTAGTTGATAAAATAATGTTCCATTGCCATCTTTTCCGGGACAATGAAAACAAAGGAGATCTTATTTTGGACAATAATGATCTTGAGAGAGAAAGGGGGATTACCATTACATCTAAGAACGTTTCTGTAGTATATAAAGATACTAAGATCAATATTATTGATACTCCCGGTCACGCCGATTTTGGTGGAGAAGTAGAGCGGGTATTGAATATGGCTGATGGGGTTCTGCTTTTGGTGGATGCCTTTGAAGGTCCTATGCCACAAACACGTTTTGTGCTTCAAAAAGCGCTTGACCTAGGTTTAAAACCTTGCGTGGTGATCAATAAAGTTGATAAACCAAACTGTACTCCGGAAGAAGTACATGAAAAGGTATTCGATTTAATGTTTGAATTGGGTGCTGAAGAATGGCAACTCGATTTTCCAACCGTTTATGGTTCGGCATTAAATAACTGGATGAGCGATGATCCAAAGGTGCAAACCGATAATATAGAGCCTCTACTGGAAATGGTTTTGGAACACATTCCTGCACCAAAAGTTTCAGAAGGAACCACGCAAATGTTGATTACATCTCTTGACTTTTCTTCCTTTACGGGACGAATCGCCATTGGTCGTTTACAACGCGGAAAATTAAGAGATGGAATGCAGATAGCGCTTGTTAAACGCGATAGAAGCATCAAAAAAACCAAAATCAAAGAACTTTACACCTTTGAAGGTTTGGGTAGGAAAAAAGTACAGGAAGTAGAAGCCGGTGATATATGTGCCATAGTAGGTTTGGAAGGTTTTGAAATAGGCGATACTGTTGCCGATATTGAGAATCCTGAAGGATTAAAAACTATCGCTATAGACGAACCAACAATGAGTATGTTGTTCACAATTAACGATTCACCTTTCTTTGGGAAAGATGGAAAGTATGTGACTTCCCGACACATTAAAGACCGTCTGATAAAGGAATTGGAGAAAAACCTTGCCCTTAGGATGGAAGAGACTGATAGTGCAGATAAATTCATCGTTTTCGGACGAGGAGTGATGCACCTTTCTGTTTTGATAGAAACCATGAGAAGAGAAGGCTACGAACTTCAAATTGGACAACCTCAGGTAATTATCAGGGAAATTGACGGAGTTAAATGTGAACCGGTAGAGGAAATGACAATTGATTTGCCTGAAGCTGTTTCCGGTAAAGCTGTGGAAATGGTGACTATGCGTAAAGGCGAACTGATTAGTATGGAAACCAAAGGAGACCGAATGGTGATTCAATTTATGATCCCTTCCCGTGGAATTATCGGGATGCGAAATCAATTGCTAACCGCCACTGCGGGAGAAGCAATTATGGCTCATAGATTTAAAGAATATCAACCTTTAAAAGGAGGGATTCCGGAGCGTCAAAACGGTTCTCTTATCTCTATGGAAAAAGGAAAAGCTATTCCTTATTCTATTGATAAACTTCAAGATAGGGGACGCTTTTTTGTAGAGCCCGGAGAAGATATTTATGAAGGACAGGTAATTGGTGAAAATTCCAGGCGTGACGATATCGCGGTGAACATTACCAAGATGAAAAAAATGTCAAACGTACGTTCCGCAGGAGCAGATGATAAGGCAAAAATATTTCCGGCGACCAAGTTTTCTTTGGAGGAAGCCCTGGAATATATTCAAAAAGATGAATATGTTGAGGTTACCCCAAAATATGTCAGATTGCGTAAGATTTATCTAACAGAAGCTGAGCGTAAACGAAATAAGATCATTTAATAGTTTCAATTATATTTTATAAAAAATTCCGGATTCAAATTGAGTCCGGGATTTTTTTTATGAAATGAGCATAACGGAAACTCGATGCAAACACCAATTAAGATATGCGAATTACATATGACCTATAAAAAACAATAAAAATCTACATATGAAATAGTTTCAGCTATTTTTCTGGCTGTCTTAAAGCGATTTTTGTACCACCTCAAAAACCCGTTGCCCGTCACATTTTAAGGTTTTAGACGGGTATTTCAGCAATAAGGCATAATCGTGAGTTGCCATTAAGATGGTCTTCCCATTTTTGCTTATTTCCTGTAACACCTCCATCACTTCTACCGAAGTTTGCGGATCCAGGTTTCCTGTAGGCTCATCGGCCAGGATCAATTCAGGATCGTTCAACAATGCCCGTGCAATTGCAATACGTTGCTGTTCCCCTCCAGAAAGCTGGTAAGGATATTTAAAACCCTTGGTTTTCATTCCAACCTTATCCAAAACTTCATCTATCTTTCTGTCAATTGCGGGTTTGTCTTTCCAGCCCGTGGCTTTTAAAACAAACATCAGATTATCTCGAACATTCCTGTCGTTTAAAAGTTTGAAATCCTGAAATACCACGCCCAGTTTTCGTCTTAAAAAGGGAATATCCTTTTCTTTTAAGGTGCGTAAATTATAATCTACTATAGTGCCTTCGCCTTGGGTGAGAGGCAAATCGGCATAAAGAGTTTTCATAAAACTGCTCTTTCCTGTACCGGTTTTTCCTATTAAATAAACAAAATCGCCTTTGTTGATGGTGAGATCAACTTCAGAAAGGATCAGGCTTTCACGTTGGAAGATTGCTGCATTTTTTAATTCGAGGACGATTTCTGACATCTATTGGGTTTTATGGGGTAAAAGTATGAAACTGACTTTAAAAAACGGGTT
>JBDNHN010000484.1:0-4725 GCA_041688725.1 Gillisia sp. | reverse complement strand
TTTTTTCAAATTTATGCCAATTCCCTATTAAAATTCTTTGCCCTTCCGGCATATATATTTTACCTGATCTTCGGTTTAATTTCAACTTTCGTAATTTGGATCTCAGATTTTATTCTAAAAAGATTTTTTAAAACTGAAGGGGACGAAGTGCAACTGGCCTTCAGTAAAATAGAACTTGGAAATTTTATCTCTGAACAAATGGAAACGGTGGAATCTGATGATACCGTAGATTCTGAAATTCAGATCTTTCAAAATGCTTTGGAATTTTCAGAAATTAAAGCCCGTGAAGTGATGATCCCAAGAACCGAAATTGTGGCTGTAGATATTAATTTGGTCCCCAAAGACCTGATCCAGATATTTACCGAAACAGGCCTTTCAAAAATTCTCATCTATAATGAAACCATAGACGATATTATTGGCTATATACATTCCTTTGAACTTTTTAAGAATCCTAAAACCCTGAAATCTGCTTTGATGACAGTTGTTTTTGTTCCGGAGACTATGTGGATAAAAGACATACTGAACATTCTTATAAAAAAACGGAAAAGCATTGCTGTAGTAATTGATGAATATGGTGGTACCAGCGGTATGATCACAATTGAAGATATTGTGGAAGAACTGGTTGGCGAGATAGAAGATGAACACGACTCTGTTTTGTTGATCGAAGAAAAGCTGGCAGAAAATCATTACAAATTCTCCGCCAGACTGGAAGTGGATTATTTAAATGAAAATTACAAGCTCGATATTCCGGAAGGCGAAAATTATGAAACCCTTGGGGGTTTTATCACCAATCATACCGAGGAAATTCCACAGCAATTGGAGGAGGTTCAAATAGAAAATTTCCTGATCAAAATTTTAGAAGTTTCCAATACTAAAATTGAGTTGGTGGAATTGGAAATCAAGGATAAGAAATAAAATACAGGATTACTTAATATTTTGCAAATATTAAGTTTAATATTTAAGCTAAAAACACTATTTTCGCCGACAATATCAGATAAATTATAACTACACATGGCAGTATTAAATAAAATTAGACAGCAATCTGTTTTCTTAATTATAATAATTGCGTTGGCATTGTTCTCTTTCGTTCTGGCCGATGTAATTCGCAACGGCGGAATGAGCTCGCAAAAATCCCAAAATGTTATCGCATCGGTGAATGGTGAAGAAATTGACAGGGAAGATTTTGCCAGACAGGTGGAAGCAGTCCAAAGAAATATGGGAGCCAAAGCAACAACAGCTCAGGTGGTAAATCAGGTTTGGGACATGAAATTGCGTGAAGTGATTTTAAAAGAAGAATTTGAAAACCTTGGGATAAAAGTTGGGGAAGCTCAGGTAAAGGATATGTTAAGGCTTCAACTCGCTACTAATCCGAATTTTTTAAATGAAGCCGGATTATTTGACAATAACAAGTTGCAGGAATATGTAGCCAATCTAAAGGCTACTTCTCCGGAGGCCTATCAACAATGGGTAGATTACGAAAATTCCATCGCAGAGTCCGCACGTGAAAATATTTACTACAATTTGATCCGTGCAGGAGTTGGAGCCACCTTATTGGAAGGGGAGCAGGCTTACCATTTGGAAAATGACAATATCAATTTAGAATACGTTCAGATCCCTTTTTCGAGTATTCCCGATACTGAAGTGAAGGTGAGCAAGGGTGAAATAAGCGCTTATGTTAAAAAGCATCCAAAGAGATTTCAGGTAGAAAAGGCAAGGGATATTCAATTTGTATATTTTTCTGAAGAAGCATCAGCCGAAGATGAAAGCGTAGCAAAACTAGCTGTTGAAAAAGTTCTGAAAAGAAAGGTTCATTTTAATTCAGAAACCAATAGCAATGATACCATACCAGGCTTCAAAAATGCGAAGGATATTAAATCTTTCGTAAATCAAAATTCAGATGTTCAATACCAGGACAGGTTTTTCTTTAAAGATGAAATCAAAAGCGATTTTGCCGACCAGATCTTTAATTTGCCGGAAGGTGAAATCTACGGGCCATATAAGGAAGGTGGATACTGGAAGGTAAGTCAAATGATAGAAACTCGTAAAATGGCCGATTCTGCCAAGGCGAGTCATATTATGATCCCATGGAAGGGCTTGGCAACTGCCGGAGAAATTACTAGGACCAAAGAAGAAGCTAAATCCCTGGCAGATAGTATCGGAAATGTAGTGAAAAAAGATAAAAGCAAATTCGCAGAGCTTGTGACAAGATTCTCATCAGATGAGGCATCGGCAGCTCAAGGTGGAGATCTGGGTTATTTCCGTCCAGGAATGATGATATCCAATTTCAACGATTTTGTTTTTAATAATGAACCGGGCGATATTGAGGTCGTTGAAACCGAATACGGATATCACGTGATCTCAATTGAAGAAAAAACAAACGAGGAACGCGCAGTTAAACTTGCTACTATCGCAAGAAAAATTGAAGCTTCTGAGAAATCCATAAACGATTTGTACACTAAGGTCACCAAATTTGAATTTGCAGTAAAGGATAAAGTTTTTGAAGAAGAAGCTAAATCTGAAAATTACGAAGTCAGAATAGTAAATGATATGAAGGCTTTAGATGAAAACATTCCCGGAGTTGGTCCTGAGCGCAGGATTGTACAGTGGACTTTTGAAGAAGGTGTCAAAGCAGGAGACATCAGGAGATTTGAAATCCCCGGAGGTTATATTGTTGCCCAGCTTACTGCCGTTAAGAAAGAGGGTTTGATGAGTGCTGAGGTAGCTTCAGCTGTTGTTACCCCTATCTTGTTAAAGGAAAAGAAAGCTGAGCTTATTAATAAAAAAATAACCGGAACTACTTTAGCCGAAATCGCAAAAAATAGGAATAGCAGTGTTCAAACTGCGAGTGCGGTAAACCTTAAAAATACAACCCTTGCAGGCGCCGGAAATGAACCAGGAGTGGTTGGGGCTGCATTTTCACTCAAAGCTGGTGAGGTGAGTAAGCCTATCACAGGTGATAAAGGTGTTTATGTGGTGAAATTAATTTCTGTCAATAAAGCACCTGAAATGGCGTCATACCGTGGTTTTGCCAATCAGAAAAC
This sequence comes from Gillisia sp., assembly GCA_041688725.1. Taxonomy (GTDB): domain Bacteria; phylum Bacteroidota; class Bacteroidia; order Flavobacteriales; family Flavobacteriaceae; genus Gillisia. The sequence continues at coordinate 1,684 of JBDNHN010000484.1, read as the reverse complement.
AGCACAAAGCAGACAGGCAGTAGTTTCAAGTGTATTTGAAGCACTTAAAGGAAGTGCTGAAATTGAAGATAACAGGGCTAGATTTTATTAGATTATGAGTAAAACAGGTCTTTAAAGTATATTTAAAAGCCTCACAAGTTACTAAACTTGTGAGGCTTTTTTTTGATTTTAAAAGCATGTTCAAACCTCACAGATCTCAAAGCCAATTAGGTTTTTAGAAGGAACTATGTGATTTTTAAAAAATGAAAGTCTCTCTGGGATGATCTCTGGCGGATTCTAAGGCCAGTTAGTTCTTTTTATTTTAAAGAATCATATTTGAATAAGGAATGATGGTATCAAAGCCCTTTATTCTAAAATAGTCCTGTTCCTTTTCCCCTCCAGTGACCAGGATAAAATCTCCGCCCCAACCACCTAAACTTTTAATAGCTCCGGAATAATCGGGAAATAGTTCAGATTTTATTTTTGGAATATTGACGATCTTTGAGATCAAGGTTTCGTGAATTTCAATGAGCAAATTAAACTCTTCAAGGCTTTCACAACTTATAAACCGACTTGTTAATGCTGAAATTTTCGCGACTGTTTCCTCCAAAAATTCCCTTGGTTGTTGTTTGTAATGCGTGATTGACGCCCGGCTGTTTTGCTTTCGGTTTAGATGTATAAAAAACAAATTCTCCTTAAACATAGGATTGAAACCGGCAGTTAAAACACTTCTGATATTTCGACCTATCTGGTAGGTAAATGCGTGATTATTTTGTGCCGCAGCGATATCATATCCGCTGCCGCCAAATGTTTTTTCCAGCAAGAGGAAGGCATCGGTTTTAAACCATTGCGCGATGTTGTTAAGCAGAGTGGAAGAGCTTCCCAATCCCCAGTTTTGGGGGAAATCAAGTCGGGTCTCGACTTTATAACCTTTTCCAGTTGTGAGTATTTCAGGATTTAAAAGATGTGCCTGCTCTAATATTTGAAAAAGTCTTGAACTCACCTCTTCAATTTCCTGAGATTCCTTTAAAGTGCTGTTTTCTGTTTTTTGGATTTCCCCGATTATTTTTTTAATATGAAACCTATCCTCAAACCAAACTTTCCCCAAGTGATCATAAGCAACCCAGTGGATTATTTCTTCCTTTACAGTTTCAACTTTCAGGGATTGCCCAAATTTTGTTGGTACTGCAAGAGCCAGAGCCCCGTCTAATACCGCATATTCCCCGGTGATCAAAAGTTTGCCGTTACTTCGGAATTTTTTCATTAAAGAAATCTTTTTATTGTAATTAACTGAATCTCAAAAGTCTTTGATACTTGTGAGGTTTTTTGAAACCTGTTAGGTTTTAGATTAAGTTTAACCCCTTAATAGTTCCAGTTGTTCCATTACGCTGCTGTGGGTTACAGTATGATGTTTGAAATAGTGAATTAATTTTTCCTTTTCCTGCGGGGAGGCGTTTTGCTGATTGAGGATATTCATCAAATGCATTTTCATATGTCCTTGTTGAATTCCGGTGGTTACAAGGGATTTTACTGCGGCAAAATTTTGAGCAAGACCTGCAACCGCTATAATTTCCATCAATTTTTTCGCTGTAGGTTTTTGAAGGATCTCCAAAGCTACTTTTACAAGCGGGTGAAGATTTGTAAGTCCGCCAACCGTTCCCAGTGCCAATGGAATTTCCATCCACAATTTAAAAATTCCATCTTT
>JBDNHN010000483.1:0-5019 GCA_041688725.1 Gillisia sp. | reverse complement strand
GGTTCTTGGTACTTGAAAAAATCAAGAACTCAACCAGTAAAATGGCGACAGTTGCAGCCTTTGCCTTTGCTTCAAATAGCGCATGGTACGAGTACAAACAACAACTATTCAATATGCTAATTAGAACTTAGCCAATTTTAACTAAATAAAATTATGCTTGTTATAAGTATTCAGTTATATATGAAATTCATTAACAATTTTTTAACAAGCTAACGCGTGAGATACAAATTTACAATTTTAGTCTTTATGGCGCTATTCCAAATTACGGCAATGGTAGCTCAGGAAAAGACAGTAACGGGTACGGTAACTTTTTCAGGAGATGGGATGACCTTGCCTGGGGTTAACGTTATACTTAAAGGTACCAATCTGGGTACTGTGACGGATATGGACGGAAAATATTCCGTAAATGTAAGTGAAACAGCTACATTGTTATTTTCCTCCGTTGGATTTGCTTCCAAAGAGGTAGTTGTTGGTAGTCAAACTCAAATTAATATTTCATTACAGGAAGATTTGGAAAGCCTGGATGAAGTTGTGGTTACTGCTTTGGGTATTTCAAGAGAAAAAAAATCATTGGGTTATGCAACTCAGGAAGTTGACGGGGATGATCTTAATCTGACGAATGAACAAAATGTTTTAGGCTCGCTTTCAGGGCGGATTGCGGGAGTTCAGGTAACAGGATCTTCGGGAGCAAGTATGGGAGGAACTCAAAAAATTAAAATCCGTGGAGTCAATTCTATTGGGGGTGGAGATCAACCATTGATTGTTGTTGATGGAACGCCTATATCCAATGCAAATTTTTCAGGAAGTGATCAGGCCGATTTTGGTAATTTGGGGCAGGATGTAAACCCGGGTGATATTGAATCGGTAAATGTGCTGAAAGGTCCTGCTGCATCAGCTTTATACGGTATACGAGGTCAGTATGGTGTTATCATGATAACCACTAAAAAGGGAAAAAAAGGGGATAAAGATGTTAGTGTCCAATTAAATTCTTCGTTTTCTGCCGAGAGAGCAGGAAATTTTATGCCATTACAGAATTTATATGGAGGTGGTTCAAGTCAGTCCTGGCGTACCCTGTCTAATGGAGATAAATATGTAGATATGAGTGTTGATGAAAGTTGGGGGCCAAAGATGGATGGAACACCCGTTCGTCAGGTTTTTAGTTTTTATCCGCAGGACGGTGAATATGAACAATTAACGCCATTTGATCCACATCCGGATAATATCAAAGATTATTATGAAACAGGATATAACATTAATAATGGTGTATCAGTATCCGGAGGTAGTGAAAATTCAACATTTCGTTTAAGCCTTAATGATACCAGAATAGAAGGGGTAGAGCCTAATACTTACCTTAACAGAAATAACCTGGGCTTAAATGCAAGTCTTAATCTTACAGATAAATTAGTTGTTTCTACAAATATAAATTACGCAACCAATAATGCTCAACGTCCATCTCAGGGATCTCAATACGGAACTGCTTATTTTGTGCAATGGTTTCAAAGAAATCTGGATATGAACCGGATGAAAAATTATAAATATGAAGACGGAACACTCCTGCATTGGAATCTTCGCAGACCGGATGAAACAACAGGTGAAATAGCCGGTTTAAGTCCGCTATATTGGGATAATCCTTATTTTAATGCTTATGAAAACACCAGTAATGATAATAGAGACCGGTTTTTTGGAAGTGTTGGTTTAAGTTATAAAGTTTTACCTGAATTAGAATTAAGCGCATTTATTCGTTCTGATATGTTTACCCAGAATATTGAATCAAGAATCGCTTTCGGTGGAAAAAGACTTCCGGAATACTCAGTTGGAAAATTTCAAAATAAAGAAATGAACTATGAGTTTTTAGCAACGTACAAGAAAAAAATCGGAGAATTCTCGCTTAATGCGAATTTGGGAGGTAATATTTATGATAGAAGATATTCATATCTTTCCATGAGTACTGTAGGAGGACTTTCTGCTCCCGGTTTCTTTAATATTGACGCTTCTATTGACAGGCCAAACACAACTTCTTATTTATTGAGAAAACAGATAAGAAGCGGGTTTGGAATGGTTTCAGTTGGATTTAGAGACACATATTACCTAGATGCTTCAATCAGAAATGATAATTCATCTGCCTTACCTGAAGCAAATAATTCCTATTGGTATCCTTCACTTTCAGGTAGTTTTGTGTTTAGTCAGTTATTGGATTGGAATACGCTCTCATTTGGAAAAATACGGGGTAGTTATGCTAAAGCCGGGTCTGATTTAGATCCGTATCAAACAACTGAATCTTTTGGAGTAGGTACTGTATATGGAGGTACTAATACTTCATTTGTGCCGGATAATTTAAACAATCCAACAATAGAGCCTTCCTTTGCCCATTCTTATGAGGCCGGAATGGAACTTCGGTTTTTTAAAAACCGTTTGGGATTTGATTTTACCTATTATGAACAAAAAAACAAAAATCAGATCATTAGCCTTGATGTTTCTGGGGCGAGTGGATATAGTTCAAGTACAATCAATGCAGGATTAATACAAAATAAAGGGGTTGAGCTCACTATTAATGCAAAACCAATTCAAACTGATTTTTTCTCCTGGGATGCCACCTTTAATATCAACAGGAATAGGAGTATGGTTGTAGAACTTGCCCCGGGTATTGATGTTTATACTTACGCTTCTACTACTTATTCGAGCGTCTCAAGTTATTTGAACTCTTATGTTGGTCAACCCTTTGGGAGTCTTATAGGTCAGGCTTATCAGCGAGATCCTACTTCTGGAAAGATCCTTTTAGGAACAGATAATATGCCTTTGTATACAGATGCCACTCACAATTTTGGAAGTGTGCTTCCGGACTTTAATGGAGGTTTACAAAATACCATCCGCATTGGGCAATTTGATATTTCTGCAATGATTGATTTTCAGGGTGGAGGTCAGTTTTTTAGCAGATCAAAAATGCTCGCAGTTAGAACTGGTCAGGATCCTTTGACCGTTGCCATAAATGATAGGGGACAAAATGTAAGAGATCCTTTGGAAGATGGTGGGGGAGTGAGAATTTCCGGTATTTCTGCTGAAACTGGAGAAGAAGTTTCGGATTATGTTGATGCGAGATCTTATTACCGCAATGTATTAGGCAAAAGAATTTATGAAGAATGGTTATATGATGCCTCCTATATCAAATTGAGAGAAGTTAGATTAGGTTATACTTTAAGCGAAAATTTGCTTAAAAGCCTACCCTTCAAATCTGTTGGGATTGCATTAATTGCACGTAATCCTGCAATGATCTGGCAAAATGCCCCAAAAGGAATTGATCCTTCTGAAATTTCTACCGGTAGCCAGTCTATTAGTTGGTACGAATCAGGACAGTTGGCTTCAGTTAGATCTTATGGAATAAACCTAAACATTACATTTTAAACATAACACACATGAAAAATAGTTATTTAATAATATTGTTGTCTTGTTTCTGTTTGGGAAGCTGCAATAAATTTGACGATGAAATTAACACAAACACCAACCTTCCCAGTGAAGCGTCGGGGACGCAGTTAATTGCCAATGCAGCGCTTTTTCTGCCAGGTTTGAGTTCTTCTCCACAGGGAGAATTTATGGCTCAGTATTTAGCAGAAACCCAGTATGTTGGCGCATCGCTTTACCCAGAAGGGAGCACAAGTTTTTACGGACTTTACCAAGGACCATTGATGAATCTTGAGACTGTCCTGACATCGGATGTTCTAAGTGCAAATCAAGGTCCTATTGCAAACCAAAAAGCAGTTGCTAAGATCCTGAAAGCTTATTTTTTCTGGAATATTACCGACAGATGGGGGGATGTTCCATACACCGAAACTTTAAAAGGTTCAGATAATTTCACACCTAAATATGATACTCAGGAATTTATTTATAGCAGCCTTTTTGAGGAATTGGAAGAAGCAAATAATATGATCGTTTCCGGAGCCATCAGTGATGATATTATTTATGGTGGGAATATGTCTAGATGGAAAAAATTAGGAAATACGATTCATCTATTAATGGCATTGCGTTTATCTGAAGTTGATCCTGAAAAAGCCAGTGAGGAATTTAACAATGCTCTTGCCGCCGGGGTAATGACTTCCAATGATGACAATTTGGTTTTTAAACATTTGGCTGATGCCAACAATCAGAATTATTGGTTCGGCCAGATAGTCAATCAAAATAGGGAGTGGTGGGCCCTAACCGAAACCCTTGTCGAGGAAATGAAACCAGTGAACGATCCCAGATTACAAGTTTATGGCAATCCTTCAAGAGCTAATGGGGAATTTATAGGATTGAAATTTGGTGAGGAAGAAAATATAGGAACCGAAGAGTTTTCACTTTTAGGATCAGAGATACAAGCACAGGATGCTCCAGTATACCTGGTAACTTATGCCCAAACTTTATTTGCACTGGCGGAAGCGTCAGAAAGAGGATGGATAAATGATGATACAGAAACCTTTTATAATAAGGCAATTGAACAATCTGTTCTACAATGGACAGGAAGTGATGATGGTTTGGAACAATTATTAAGTAATTCTCAAATTGCTTTTGATACAGATCGGGCAATAGAACAAATTTCCCGACAACGTTATGTGCACTTATTCATGTTTGGATATGAAGCCTGGTCAGAATTGAGAAGAACTGGATATCCCGAAAATTTAGTTTCTCCCGCAGGAGCAGCAATTCCAAAAAGGTTAAGCTATCCTGAAAATGAATCTTTTATTAACGCTGTAAATTATAATGAAGCAGTGCAAAGTCAATTCGGAGGCGTTGATAGTATTTACGGCAATGTTTGGTGGGATGAATAAACAGATTGATAAATTCCCAAAAAAACTCCCGGAATCTTTCCGGGAGTTTTTTTTGTGAATTTATCAAGGATCTTGAGGGTTTTGACAATTCCATAAAGAATGGTTTAATTCTCAGATAATATTTATGCTGATCAGGAAAAGAGACAATACTTTGAGTCTTTTATTCCGGATTGAAAAGAATGCACAGGCTATGTCTTTTTCCTTACATTTGCGGCATGAT
>JBDNHN010000482.1:0-2386 GCA_041688725.1 Gillisia sp. | reverse complement strand
ACAGCTCTATATGAACGCAAAACGAGACCTGAATTTTGTGATGGGTAGGGAAGTTCAAATAGATTTTGATGTTGACACCATAGTGACCTTTATCCCGACATTGAAATTAGATTTCCTACTTGAAGAAGCTAAAAAGAACAATGTTTCGCTCTTGCAAGCCGATACTAATATCAACATTCGCAAATATGATTTAAAAGTCGATCGATCGGATTTTCTACCAACTCTGGGGGTTTCGGGAAGTTATAATTGGGCGGAGTTTCAAAATAACTCTGCGTCTTTCCTATCCTCACAGGAAGCCTATGGTTTTTCGGGCACAGCAACTTTAAGTTGGAATATATTTGATGGGAGTAACATCAATAGGGTAAAAAACTCTAAAATTGCCATTGAGAACGAAGAATTTCTCAAAAAACAAATTGAGCAGCAAGTTGTATTGGATGTGTCCAATGCTTTTGAAACCTACGAAAACCAATTGTTTGTACTTCAAACACAAGAAAAAAACCTAGTGACAAATAAAAGAAATTTTCAACGCTCTGAAGAACAGTTTAAGTTGGGACAAATTACATCCATTGAATTTCGTGTGGCCCAAGTCAATTTAATCAATGCTAAAGTCAATCGGGATACAGCAAAATTTGACGCTAAACTGGCCGAGATCAATTTGTTGCAATTGAGCGGAAAAATATTGGATGTGAAATTTTAAGCAATTTCGCTGATTTCTCTCTTTGCTTTGAAGTGAATTATTGAAGGTAAATTTAACCTATCAGATAAGCCAGTCCGTTATTTACAGGTTCACATAAATCGACAATTTTCTTCTCCCTGCAAAGATTTTCAAAAAGGTCTCTTACTCCTTTATAATCATTGTGGATAGGACAGGGGTGTTCTGAAGAACATTTGTTAAAACCAAGACCGCATTGTTTAAACACATTTTTTCCATCAATTGTTTCAACGATATTTATAATGGGTTGTTGATACTGACTTTCGGAAATATAAAACCCGCCTTTGGGACCTTTCGAACTACAGATCACTTCTTCCTTCACCAATAATTGTAACAACTTTCCGACAGTGTGTTCACTGGCATCAATTAATCCGGCAATTTCTTTAATTCCTGATTTTTCCCCGGATTCTAATTTTGATGACAGATATATAACAGCTTTGATGGCAGTTTTGCAGGTAAGGCTCAGCATAATTATTGATTTAGAAAGTTTATTCCCTCTTCAGAGATCATTTCCTGGTTCCAGGCAGGATCAAAAGTGAGATCCAATTCTACTTCCATCAGTGGAAATGCGTTTTCCAAGGCCCGTTTAACGGCTTCTGTAATAGATTCTCCCATAGGACAGAATTGAGTGGTAAGTGTAAAAACAGTACTGATATTTGAATTTTCCTCATCAAAATCAATCTGATAAATTAAACCCAAATCCACCACATTCAACCCAATTTCCGGGTCAATTACATCTTTCAGTGCCTCTAATGCAAGTGTGCATTTAATAGGATTATTGGTTATTTCATTCATAATTTTACAGATTTATGTGAAAATATTTTTAGTACATTCCAGTTATAAAACAGTGCAGCAAGTAATAATAAAAAAGAAGCCAATTTGAGCAGGAAATCATTCGCTAAATATATACCAACGATAAACAATATAAACCCGGACAGGTAAGCTATACTCATCAAACTAAAAATTTTACTACTGAACATATCCTTGGGATTGGGTGTTTTTCCAAGGCCTGCCTGCAGATGGTACACTTTATTCCAGACAATAAAAGGCAGGGTTTTAAATGTCATCCCCAATATAATGGCGGTTATCCAACCAAAGAAAATTACGAAACCATATATCAAAACAAATTGAGGATTGACGGAATTAATCAGCAACCAAACAATGATGATGAATAACAAGATTACAGGTAAAAGCATCATAATTACCGACAATAACGAAATTTTCATTATTTCATCTACCTTTTTCCGGATGCGTTGTTTAAAACTATGGTAACAATAATATCCGAAAGCGCCAATGCCAAAAAGGATGGAGGCAAAAGAGATCAAATAAAAAGATTTTTGGGGAACATACAGGAAGAAAATTATAAAAGTGAGTAAACCTGCGTTTATCAACCCAAAAATTACCCATAATAATTTTGTGTTGCTGTATTTTGAGATCAGGAACATTGGTATCAACCGTGAACCTACTCCTATTACGAGCAGAAGAAACCAACCTATTATTCCGAGATGAGCATGTAATGAGAGGTAATGCAAAGAATTTGTCGGTAAAATGGGATCCGAAAAATTGTATACCAATAAAAGTCCGACCAGAGTTGTTACAAACAACCATAAAGCTGCGGTTAAAACAAATGTGGCGTGAACATTTACTTTTTTCCTTTTGATCATGCTTAAAGTT
>JBDNHN010000481.1:0-6647 GCA_041688725.1 Gillisia sp. | reverse complement strand
AATTTCAATATCAAATCCCTGGTTTGTACCCAATTTTTCCAATAAAGCCTTTAAAGCAACCCCAGCAACATTTTTATCGGTTTCAAAGGGCAATTCCTGTCCGATAATTTTGGTGATCCTTATTTGGTTCAAATCATTTTTTCGAATCGACATTTCGTCACCTACATTATCAAGGCAGACGCCCAAAACGTCAAATCCGCAGGAAAGGTTAGCCACCGTTGCCGGGGCAAAAATTCTAAGTTCTTCCATTTCCTATTTTTTTCCAATTCTAATCACGTCAGCAAAAATTCCGGAAGCAGTAACATCGGCACCTGCACCCGCTCCCTTTACAACCAGCGGCTGCGTATTGTATCGATTTGTAAAGAATGAAACTATGTTGTCACTTCCGCTTAAATTATAAAAAGGATGTTCCGGACCAACCTGTTGCAATCCAACTTTTGCCTTCCCATTTTCCAACTGAGCCACATATTTTAACTGGGTATTATTTTTAGCTGCGCTTTGATACAATTCCTTAAATTTAGCTTCATCTTTCTTTAAAAGTTCAAAAAATGCATCATTGGTAGTTGTATTCAAACTCTCCTCAGATAAAAAACTTTCATTTTCAATATCTTCCAATTCCATTGGAATTCCACTCTCACGGGCTAAAATTAAAATCTTTCGGGATACATCTATTCCGCTTAGGTCAATTTTTGGATCGGGTTCAGTATAACCCTCCTTCATCGCTCTTTCAACAATTTTGTAGAAAGGCTCGCTGGCATCATAATTATTAAAAACAAAATTTAAACTTCCGGAAAGTACTGCCTGTATTTTTTGAATCCTGTCACCGGAAGCTACCAGGTTTTTCAATGTATCTATTATAGGTAGACCTGCCCCCACATTTGTTTCATATAAAAAAGATGCGCCATATTCCCGGGTGAGATCCTGAAGTTTTTGATAATTGACGAATTCATCCGCACAGGCAATTTTGTTGCAGGTTACCACGGAAATAGAATTTGCCAGATATTCCTTATACCAGGCTGAAATCCCTGCGCTTGCCGTATTATCAACAAAAATGCTGTTTCTCAGGTTCAGGTTTTTAACTTTCTCAAAAAATCCATTTTGATCAGCCCTTTCTCCCGATTCCAGGATCTCTTCCCAGTTTTCAAGGTCAATACCATTTTCATCAAAACACATTTTTCTGGAATTTGAAAGCCCCATAACCCTCACTTTAAGTCGAAGTTTTTCAAGTAAATAGCCTTCCTGATTTTTTAGCTGGGCTATTAGTTTTCCACCAACATTTCCAACTCCGGCAATAAAAAGGTTGAGTTCCTTTGAAGGAACCTCAAAAAATTGTTCGTGCAGCGTATTCAAGGCTTTTTTAACATCCTTTTTGGCAATTACCGTAGAAATATTGCGCTCTGATGAACCCTGAGCAATTGCTCTAATATTGATGTTGTTATTCCCCAAGGTACTAAACATTTTACCGCTCAGGCCATGATGACTTTTCATTCGATCGCCCACCAGTGCTACAACTGCAACATTTTCTTCAATTTCTACCGGTTTAATTTTTTTGTTTTGGATCTCAACTTCAAAAACCTCATCCAGTGCTTCTTTGGCCGCCAGGGCTTCATCATCTTTAACTGCGATACAAATACTGTGTTCAGAGGATGCCTGAGTTATTAAAACCACATTGATGTTTTCCTGGAACAGAATATCAAATACCCGTTTGGAAAAGCCCGAAATTCCAACCATTCCGCTACCCTCAATATTCAATAATTTGATAGAATCAATATGAGTGATCCCTGTTACCCATCTAAAGTTTTTCTTAGTGGATTTGGATATTATTGTTCCTCTTTCTTCCGGTTTAAAAGTATTTTTTATATGAATTTCAATATGTTTATCCAATAATGGCTGAAGTGTTGGTGGGTAAAGCACCTTGGCTCCAAAATGGGACAATTCCATTGCCTCTTCATATGAAATGTTTTTAAGTGGATATGCATGTGGAACTATACTGGGGTTTGCGGTGTACATTCCGTCAACATCAGTATAGATCATCAACCTCTCAACCTCAAGAGCGCCTGCAAAAATTGCCGCGGAAAAATCTGATCCGCCACGGCCAAGAGTACTGGGTACATCCTGCTCATTTTTGGCTACAAAGCCGGGAGCAACTACAAGGCTGACACTATTTTCAGCAAAATAATCTTGTATCTTCTTATTGGTTTTTTCATAGTTTACCTGGATTTTTTCATTTGTGTTTTTACAAACAATCAATTCCCTGGAATCTACAAATTTCGAATTTATTCCTATGCTCTTGAAATATTCAGCAATAATAAGTGATGAAAGAATTTCCCCAAAACTGGCTACCACATGTTTGGTTTTGTTGGAGAGTTCATTTAGAAGATATACTCCTTCATAGAGGGTCTCCAATCGATTAAATTCTGTTTTAACCTTGCTTAAAATAGCGCTTTGGGCTTTTACCGGAATTAATTCCCTGACAGCTTCAAGGTGTCTTTTTTCATTTTTTTCAAAAATCCCCTTATAGCTTAAATCTTCCTGTGAGGCGAGTTCTCCCATATAAAGAAGATCGTTGGTGACCCCTCCAAATGCGGAAAAAATGGCAATTGTGGAATCCCTGTTTACAGCGGTTCGTACGATTTCTGCAACTAATCTAATTCTCTCTGGAGATGCTAATGAAGAACCTCCAAATTTTAATATATTCATGGCTTTATCTCTTAGTGTAATTTAAAAATTTTGGAATTGTTTAATGCATTATATATGCGAGGACGGAAGTTTTAAATTGAATACCCCACAGGGGTAATAATAATCATGGTAGAGATCATAATAATAGCCACTAACGAAGAAAAAGTGATACACATATTATTAATAAATAATTCTTTATTTCTCATGATTTCCTTAAAACTGATGGTAAAAGTATATAATAATACCTGTAAAAAAAACAAAAGTTTAAGTTTAACCTAAAAAATGTGAATTTAGTTTATTTCGATAAAAAAATTACGCTAATTATAAATTAAATGGGCAAATTCTGTTTTTCTTTCAATAAAAAAACCCTTCCAGTTTTTAAAAAACTGGAAGGGTTCAAATAATAGCGAAAACAATGTTCAACTTCAAAATTTAAGCACTTTAAGCACCGTTAAGATCCCATTTCTCTTATGAACCTACAAACCGCTAATATAGCTTCCATATAGATCTTTAAACTGGACACCCTCAGCAAACCTGTATTTATTTAATTTTTTAAATTCCACAAGTCCCCATAATAAAAACTCTTTCATAAAATACTTGTCTTCGGAAGAGATTTTCGGCTGATATTTTTCGATAAGATCATTTAAGGGAGGAACGGAATCCAATTTTTCCTTGTACTCCATATCCGATAGCTCATCCAATATCTCGAAGCCACTTTCGGAAAAGAACCATTCCACCAGATCTTTGTAAGGGCTATTCCCATCAGGTTTTTCAAGTTTTTCGATCTTTGGAAAATACAAGGGGAATAAGGTTTTTACCGAATCGGCAATCAACTGAAGTGCAACAGTCGCACTTCCCTCCTGCTCTCCTTCGTAAACCAATTCTATTTTCCCCGTGATTGCCGGAATTACCCCAAGAAAATCCCCAAATCTTAGCAAGGTTTTTTCTTCTCCTGATTTTAGGGCACGACGTTCAGCCGTGCTCAAAAGATTTTCGAAAGCAGAAATGCTTAAACGGGCACTTATCCCGCTCCTGGCATCTATAAATTCACTGCCCCGGGCTTCAAAACTGATTTGTTCCAACAAATCTTTGGCGAGTTCCGGGATGTGAACCATCTCGGTCTGACTCTTATCCAGCTTTGCTTCCTGACTGGTAATTGCTTTTGCAGTTTCAATATCCTGCGGATAATGGGTGAGTATTTGTGAACCTATCCTGTCCTTTAAAGGAGTTACAATACTCCCCCGGTTAGTGTAATCTTCCGGATTTGCGGTAAATACAAATTGCATATCCAAAGGCAATCGAAGTTTAAACCCACGAATCTGAATATCGCCTTCCTGCAGGATATTGAAAAGCGCAACCTGGATTCGTGCCTGTAAATCGGGGAGTTCATTAATTACAAAAATACTGCGATTTGCACGCGGGATCATTCCAAAATGAATCACCCTGTCATCTGCATAACTCAGTTTTAAATTGGCTGCTTTTATTGGGTCCACATCACCAATTAAATCGGCCACGGTAACATCCGGGGTAGCGAGTTTCTCAAAGAAACGCTCTTCACGGTTTACCCAGCTTATTGGGGTGTTATCTCCTTTTTCGACAATCAGTTCCTTTGCAAATCTGGATATTGGCTGAAATGGATCGTCATTGATCTCTGAACCTTCCACAATCGGGATCCATTCATCCAGTAAATTCACCATAAGCCGAGCCAATCTTGTTTTTGCCTGTCCCCGCAATCCTAAAAAGTTGATATTATGTTTTGAGAGAATTGCTCTTTCCAGTTCGGGAATAACGCTGGTTTCGTACCCGTGAATTCCCTGAAAAGAAGCTTCGTCCTTTTGGATTTTTTTGAGCAAATTCTGCCTTAATTCCTCCTTTATACTCTTGGTTTGATATCCGGAATTTTTCAATTCCCCAAAGGTTTTTATATTTTGTGTTTTCATAGTTTATTTATTATAACAATTAACCCTCCGTCAAAATTTTAATTTTAATAATATCTCTAACCCCAATTTTATTTTTAAACAAGCTCCCCTCTTTAGTTAAAGAGGGGGAAATTGAGGAGTTTGTTCGATTGATTGATTATCCAATTTTCAAATTTTCTAAAAAATTATCTTTGATATCCATTAACACTGAGTCTAAATTTTCAAACACCAACTTATTTTCAAACCTTATTACATTATATCCTAATTCGTTTAAAAACCGCGTTCTTTTTTCATCATAACTTTCTGCAACGGGATTAAAATGCCCCTGACCATCCAATTCTATAATTAACTTTTCAAATGGGCAATAAAAATCTACTATATATTGACCAATACTATGTTGTTTAGTAAATCTCCTTCCTTCAAACTGTCTGGATTTTATATGTTTCCATAAAAAGGCCTCAGCGGGTGTTAACCTATGTCTTAGTACTCTTCGGAACTCCTTTAGATCTTTACGTGTATGAATTTGTGCCTTTTTCATTTTAAATATATTTAAAAAGGGGAACCCTCCGTCAAAATTCCTACCGAATTTTGCCACCTCCCTTTCAAAAAGGGAGGAGCTTTAAATTTTATTTTTCAACAAGCTCCCCCTCTATAGTTAAAGAAGAGAACATTTCAATTCCGTTAAGGAAGGGAAATTGGGGAGTTTGAAAATCCAACCTTATATATTTTATTAAATTATTTTTGAGCAAATTCCCTTTCAAAAAGGGAGAAACTTTAAATTTTACTTTTAATAATATCTCTAACCCCAATTTTATTTTTCAACAAGCTCCCCCTCTTTAGTTAAAGAAGAGAAAATTTCAATTCCGTTAAGGGAGGGAAATTGGGGAGATTGAAAATCCAACCTTTTTTCACCCTTTAATTCTCTTTTTTCTATTTGTTTCGTAATCTTCAAAAATCATTTCACCAAGGCCTTTTATCCCTGTAAAAAATGCTTTCCCCTGATTGGCTTTGGTAAATTCCCGTACAAACCGTTCAAGATAGGGATCCTTAGCTATCATGAAAGTGGTGATAGGAATATGCAATTTTCTGGATTGTTGGGCTGCATTGTAACATTTGTCAATTATATATGGATCCAAGCCTACGCTGTTTTTATAATAGGTGCCGTCACGCTCCCTTACACAACTGGGCTTTCCATCGGTGATCATAAATATTTGTTTGTTGGTATTTCGTTTCCGCCGCAACAGATCCATTGCAAGCTGCAATCCGGCCACGGTGTTGGTATGATATGGACCAACTCTTAAATAAGGCAGATCACCAATTGAAATCGTCCAGGCATCGTTCCCAAAAACGAGAATATCCAGGGTGTCTTTTGGATATCGGGTGGTGATAAGTTCTGCAAGAGCCATCGCAACTTTTTTAGCGGGTGTTATCCTGTCCTCGCCGTAAAGTATCATACTATGACTGATATCAATCATTAAAACTGTGCTCATCTGCGATTTATGGTGGGTTTCCTCAACCACCAGATCATTCTCCGTCATTTTAAAATCTCCGATTCCGTGATTTATTTGAGCATTGCGCAAGCTTTCGGTCATGGAGATCTTATCCAAAGAATCTCCGTAATGGAATTCCTTGAACTCCCCGGTATGCTCATCTCCAACACCCTGATATTTGGTGGAATGATTTCCAGATCTGCTTCGTTTTAGTTTTCCGAAAATCTGATTCAGGGCTTGCTGTCTGATAGCTCTTTCGGTTTTGGCCGTGATTGCCAATCCGCCTTTTCCATCAGGATCTATTTCCTCGCGGATATATCCCTTTTTCTTCAGATCTTCTATAAAATCGTCAATGGAGTACTCCTCATTTGTTAGTTTATATTCCACATCCAACTGCCGCATCCAGTCGATAGCCTCATCAAAATCTCCAGATGTATGGGTAATTAATTCTTTAAAGATTTCGAAGAGTTTTTCGAACGGAGTTCCAAAGGGTTCTTCATATTTTTTGAATACAAACCCTTTCCTTATTGCATTTTCCTTCCTTTTCATATTGGGTCTT
>JBDNHN010000068.1:0-3270 GCA_041688725.1 Gillisia sp. | reverse complement strand
GATATGGAAGAATATCTGAAAGAAACCTACGGAATTACGGTGTACCAAGAGCAGGTGATGTTGCTTTCCCAAAAGCTCGCAGGATTCTCCAAAGGTGAAGCCGATGTGCTGCGAAAAGCTATGGGGAAAAAGAGTTTTGCCCTGCTGGAACAACTAAAGCCCAAATTTTTAAACGGAGGGGAAGCCAAAGGACATTCAAGGGAAATACTGGAAAAGGTATGGAAAGACTGGGAGGCTTTTGCAGCTTATGCCTTCAATAAATCGCATTCAACCTGTTATGCCTGGATAGCATACCAGACTGCCTACTTAAAGGCCCATTATCCTGCGGAATATATGGCGGCGGTGCTTTCCAACAATATGAGTGATATCAAGCAGGTCACCTTTTTCATGGAGGAATGCAAGCGGATGAAATTAACCGTTTTGGGACCCGATGTAAATGAATCCTATTATAAATTTTCGGTTAATAAAGAAAATGCAGTCCGCTTTGGAATGGGCGCAGTAAAAGGAGTAGGATCCGGAGCAGTTGCAACTATCGCTGAAAACAGGAAAACCGAAAAAGGAGCATACAAATCTATTTTTGATATGGCCAAGCGCATAGATTTGCGTGGAGCCAATAAAAAAGCATTGGAAAATCTTGCCCTGGCAGGAGGTTTTGACGGTTTTGGAAATCATCGCGCCCAATATTTCAAAGATGAAGGCGATGGGGTCACTTTTTTGGAAAAGGTAATAAGATATGCGGCAAAATTCCAGGACAGTGAAAATTCGGCGCAGGTGAGCCTGTTTGGGGAAGCCAGTGATGTGCAAATCGAGGAACCCATGATGCCGCCTTGTGAAGAATGGGGGACCATGGAGAAACTGAAAAGGGAAAAAGAGGTGGTGGGAATCTATATTTCCGGCCATCCATTAGATGATTTTAAAGCTGAAATGAATTATTTTTCTAATTCAAAAGTTTCAGATTTTAAAAATTTAGAAGGTTTTATAAACCGGGAACTTTCCTTTGGGGGAGTAGTTTCAGAAGTACAACACCGCACTTCAAAAATGGGGAAAGGCTGGGCTTCTTTTACGGTTGAAGATTATTGGGATTCGTATGAATTCAGAATTTTTGGGGAAGAATATTTGCGATATCAGCATTTTATGGTACCCAATGCTTTTGTCTTTATCAAAGCCTTTGTAAAAGAGGGGTGGACCAATAAGGAAACCGGAGCTAAAAGTGAACCCCGGCTACAATTTAACAACTTTCAGTTATTGCATGATGTGATGGATATGTATGCCAGAAAACTTACGCTCCAACTTGATATAAATGAACTGAATGAAGAAAAAATAGATTCTTTAAAAGATATCCTCAGGGCACATCGCGGTGATCACATATTGCATTTTATAGTATATGAGATGAAGGAAATGGTGAAGTTAAATATGACCAGCAGAAAACAAAAGGTTAAAATTTCCCAGGAATTACTGGATGCGCTGGAAGGTGCCGGGGTGCTTTATAAACTGAATTAAAAATTCGTTCCTTCTTTATGAAAACCCTATATTTGAGTGGGAATTCGGGTAGGGATTGCAGCAAGCTACCCTGCTTGCCTTTTGGCAGGCAGGTAGCGCGGAAAGCCCGGCCGGAGCGCAGCGAAGGACCCGCCAAAAAAGAAGTCAGGCGAATACCTCGAATAGTCCTGCCTGATATACAAATAACAAAATCAAATACTTATGCTGTAAGGTTTAGCAGAATAATTGACTATTTTTACATATTAATTGATAAGAAAAAACAAATATTATGGCTTTAGAGATAACAGATGCTAATTTTGAACAGACCGTATTAAAAAGCGATAAACCTGTAATGGTTGATTTCTGGGCGGCTTGGTGTGGACCTTGTAGAATGGTTGGACCAATTATAGAAGAAATAGGTGAAGATTATGATGGAAAAGCGATTGTTGGAAAATTGGATGTTGATGCCAACCAGGAATTTGCTGCAAAATACGGAGTCCGGAATATCCCTACCGTTTTGATCTTTCAAAACGGAGAAGTAGTAGGCCGTCAGGTAGGAGTTGCTCCTAAAACCACCTATGCTGAAGCATTAGATGCTCTTCTATAAAAAGATAAAATAAATCAAAATTTAGAAGGTCCGGCAAAATTGTCGGACCTTTTTTGTTTTAGAAGTTTTATATTAGGATCTGATTAGAAATAACCTGCCCGTTTTTACGGGTTCTTTTGCTCGTCAACTGCGTTGAAAATACTCGCCATAGCTACTGCTATGTCTGTGTTTTTCGCCTTGTTGTTGAACAAAATAACTGCCTGTAATTTGGTCACTTTATTTCTGAACAAATCCTTAATTAAAAATAAAAACACTCTTCTCTTTTGGGAGAGGTTAAAAAAAAGGGACTCTAAATGGATTTACAGCAGGAAGTACATAAGCAGGGTGGGTTCACCAATCTGGAACTCCTGGCCAAACAGGTAGTGGAAGGCTTTATTTCGGGTATGCACAAAAGTCCGTTCCACGGATTTTCGGCAGAATTTGCCGAACATAAGATCTACAATAACGGGGAAAGCATCAAGCACATCGATTGGAAATTATACGCTAAAACCGATAAATTATACACCAAGCGGTACGAGGAAGAAACCAATTTGCGTTGCCATTTGATACTAGATAATTCGGCCTCCATGCATTATCCACCTATGAAACAGTTTAAGAGGGATTCCCTTAACAAAATAGGATTTTCGGTATTGGCAGCAGCTTCTTTGATGCAGATTTTAAAAAAACAGCGCGATGCGATAGGCTTAAGCGTGTATAGTGATATCTACGAGTATTATGCGCCCGAGAAGGGCAGTGAGCGCCACCATCGGATGCTTTTAAATGAATTGGATCGTGTGGTCTCAAATCCCGTTAAAAACAGGAAAACCGACAGTTATACTTATTTACATCAGATCGCCGAAAAATTAAAACGAAGGTCCCTGATCTTCATTTTTACCGATATGTTCCAGGAAGACAAAGATGAAAAAGAGTTGTTTGAAGCCCTGAAGCATTTAAAATATAATAAGCATGAAGTTGTTCTTTTTCACGTAATTGACAAGGAGAAAGAGCTGAATTTTGACTTTGACAATGCCCCAAAACGTTTTACAGATGTAGAATCCGGTTCGCATATAGATCTTTATGCCGATAATTTTAAGGATTCCTACCAAAAAGCGGTTGGAAACTACTTTAGGGAACTCAAATTACAGTGCTCGAAATATCGAATTAAGTACGTTCAGGCTGACATTGGAGAGAATTTTGAAAAGATT
>JBDNHN010000480.1:0-1835 GCA_041688725.1 Gillisia sp. | reverse complement strand
GATAATGACAGCAGCGACGCCACTATCTCCTGTTGAATAGTCGCTGGACTATTAACGAAAAAATCCCTAAAATCTGAAGGTATCATATCTATATAGTTTTACACAAATATAAGACATATTCATCTTAGAACACAGCTAAATACTTTAGATATAGTATTGGGAAACCGTTACAACAATTCTTTAATAATTGAGACGGCAAAAAATATGGTAACTGATAACTACTCTAATGATATCATTACCGATCGATTTTTGAGTTGTTATAATGATGTTATTAACCTTCCGAAACCTTCATCTTCTGGTAAAATGAAGATTCTTCATATAGTAACCAAACGACAATATAGGGGTGCAGAACTTTTTGCTGCTTATCTTAGCGATGAATTGATAAAATTAGGACATGAAGTAGTTTTTGTGGGATTATATGAAAATGAAGAGGATGTTTTAAAAGTGGAAAATGCCGAAAATAGGGATCTGGTTTCTGCTAAGAATAGCAAATTTTCATTTAATATCGTAAAAAAAATCGTTAAGCTCGTAAATGAAATTAAACCCGACGTGATCCAATGTAACGGATCTGATACTCTTAAATATACGGTTGCAGCTTCTTTGTTTTTTAGAGATATTCCTTTAGTTTACAGAAACATAAGTATTATAAGTGAATGGATCTCAAGTGGTCCAAAAAAAATATTATATAAGAAAATGTTTCAGCGCATTGCTCATGTAACATCCGTTGGCGATGAAGCTATGGAAGATTTTATTAAAACATATAATTATCCCAAAACAAGGACTGAAGTAATAAGAAGAGGTATCCCTATAAAAGCTGTAAATAGGTTCAAGCTTTATAAAAAGTTGAGAAAGGATCTCGGAATTCATGAAAAATCTAAAATAGCCATGCATGTAGGAAATTTTAGTCCGGAAAAGAATCACGAGTTTTTGTTGGATATTTTTGAGGAATTAAAAAATGAGGATTCAAATATCAAACTGGTTTTTGTGGGAAGCGGAATCCTGCTTGAAAAAACTAAAGAAATTGCCGAGCAAAAAGGCTTATCTCAAAACGTCTTTTTTCTAGGGTTTAGAAAGGATATTCCTGAGCTTTTGGCCGCATCAGACTGCCTTGTTCTTTGCAGTAAAGTAGAAGGGGTTCCCGGGGTTATTTTGGAAGCAGGGACTCAGAAAATCCCTTCAATATCTACAAATGTAGGTGGAGTATCAGAGGTTTTAATAAATGAACAGACTGGTTTTTTAATAGAGGAATTTAATAAAGATGAGTTTAAAGAGAAATTAATAGAATTAATGCATAATTCTGAATTGAGAAAGGTTTTAGGAGAAAATGCCTTTACCATGATATCTAAAGGCTTCGATCCGGAAATAAATGCTAAGAAATTTGAGAGCCTGTATCAAAATTTAATTGCATCAACCAATAAATGATATTTTAGTGCATGTATCACAAAATAATCTTCATCTCCCAATTATCTTGTTCTAAAGCCTTAAAAGGTTAATTTTGTCGCTTAAGTTGAATTAACACGAATGCCGATTGGCTAAACCAGGAGAATGAATAAAAAAAAAATCCTACACATCATAAAATCTCTCGGTAGGGGTGGGGCAGAAATGTTGCTGCCGGAAACCTTAAAAATACACGATACTTCGAGATTTGAGTTTCACACCATCTATTTTCTTCCCTGGAAGAACCAGATGGTAAAAGCTATTGAAAATGCAGGGGGAAAGGTGACTTGTTTTTCGGCATCCAACAATATCAAATTATTGCAACAGTATTCCGGAGTTATTGAGTATTGCAAAGCAAATGAAATAGATGTTATCCATTGTCATTTACCCTGGGCTGG
>JBDNHN010000479.1:0-2235 GCA_041688725.1 Gillisia sp. | reverse complement strand
CGGCTTATTTCCAGGCTATCGGTAAAGCTGTACCTGCTTTATTATTGACATTGTCCAGGCAGGGATTCTTTTTTATTCCTCTTGTATTGATCTTACCGAAGTATTTTGGTGAAATTGGGGTCTGGATATCTTTTCCCCTGGCGGATGTTCTTTCAACTATTCTGACCGGCTTTTTCCTGAACCGGGAAATAAGAGCAAACCTGAAACCTTCCGCAGAATAAAATTATGCGGAAGAAATAATTTGTAGTAGGTGATCTTTGTGTAAATTTCATTCTATTAGTACGAAAATTGATCTTTTGAAAATAGAACTTTTTCAAAAGATCATTGAATGTAATTGGATTTATGGGGAATAAGGATCTTTTGCTTTCAGTGATGTTGATGCTCGGATTCAAATTGTACCAACGCATACATTTAAAAAATCCCATTGTATGATGATGCCTGATATGGTGTGATAATTGATTATTTTAGCAAAACCACTCATAAATTATATGAAGCTTTTAAAACTCTCTTTAAGAAATCGTATTTTTATTTCCATGATTTTAGTTGTATTGGGTGCTTCCATTTTAATTGCGGGGGTTACGGTTTTTCAATATAAAAAAGAGTCTGAAGATTATCACAGGGAGCGCTTGGAACGCAAGGAACAGGCTATCAGGGAAAATATCAAATTTGTACTTGCCAGTACCACGCACGTTGTCAATACTGAAAATATGCCCGTAATTCTAAAGGAAAGAGGCAAGATTTATGAAATTTCCCAGGTGCATGATATGCAGCTCAATATTTATGATCTAAACGGGAAGTTGCTTATAAAATCCAGCGAATCTTTTTTCAGGGATACAACCAATGTTCAGATCTCCTCACATATTCTGGAAGAACTGGAAGCTTCCCGGAACAAGCGATACCTTAAGAGATCGGAAGTCAACGGCCAGAAATTCCAATCGTCTTACACGTATATCACCGACAATAAATTCAAGCCCCTTGCCATTCTGTATTTACCTTATTTACAAGATGACCAAATGCTCCGGAAAGACCTCAATGAATTTTTGTTTAAATTGGGGGAAGTATATCTTTTCATGCTTTTTATAGCCATTTCATTGTCTTATTTCCTCTCAAAATACATCATTAAATCATTAAACATTATTTCCGAAAAAATCATTCAAACCC
Source organism: Gillisia sp. (assembly GCA_041688725.1). Classification (GTDB taxonomy): domain Bacteria; phylum Bacteroidota; class Bacteroidia; order Flavobacteriales; family Flavobacteriaceae; genus Gillisia. Next base: position 1,074 of record JBDNHN010000479.1, on the reverse strand, counting down.
GGCTTGATAAACGCAATGAAAAAATTGAAATCGAGAATGCTTCCGAAGAGATCTACGCCCTGGTATCAGCCTATAACTCTATGATAGACGAGTTGGAGGAAAGCGCCGTGAAACTGGCAACAGGGGAGCGTGAGCAGGCCTGGCGCGAGATGGCTAAACAGGTGGCGCACGAGATTAAAAACCCGCTAACCCCAATGCGGTTGAGTGTACAAAGCTTTCAACGAAATTTTGATCCCAATGATCCGGATATTCGCAAAAAAGTGGAAGAATACTGCAATACGCTGATCTATCAGATAGATACCATGAGTACGATCGCTTCTGCCTTTTCAAATTTTGCTAAAATGCCGGCCCAGCAAAATGAAATTTTGAATGTTTCCAAAATTGTAAAATTGGCATTGGATATTTTCAATGAAGATTACATTCTGTTCACATCAGAAAAAGAAGAGATTTTGGCGAAATTTGACAGGACCCAACTTATCCGGATGGTGACCAATCTCGTCAAGAACGCCACGCAGGCACTTGAGAACATAGAAAACCCGCGGATCCTTGTCAGGGTGGAAGAGGAAGAAACCGATGTTTGCATTTCGGTTTCCGATAACGGGATAGGAATAACCGAAGAAAATAAGGAAAGGGTGTTTGAGCCTAAATTCACCACCAAATCCAGTGGAATGGGGCTGGGCCTTGCAATGGTAAAAAAACTTGTTGAAACCTACGGAGGCAGTATCACCTTTACCTCAAAAAGGAATAAAGGCACTATCTTTACAGTACGATTTCCAAAATAAGCCCAAAATAGGGAGACACAAAGAATTATAATGATTTTACTCCGAATAAGATAAAACAACGCGAATCCGATAAAAAAATAATTTATGAAGTACGACAATATTTTAACTGAAAATGAAGAAGGAATTTTACAAATTACAGTAAACCGACCTTCAAAACTTAACGCTTTAAACAAACACACAATCCAGGAATTGCACCTTGCTTTTAAGAATGCCGAATCTGATCCTGATGTGAAAGTGATCATTCTTACAGGCAGCGGGGAGAAAGCATTTGTGGCCGGGGCCGATATCAGCG
>JBDNHN010000478.1:0-15688 GCA_041688725.1 Gillisia sp. | reverse complement strand
TTTTTGGCTTTTGAAGTTTCAATGACCAGATCCCAATTGAAATCGGCGAATAAAACCTCCTGTTGAATGCCAAAATGTTTTAATACCGATTTTTTAACCACGCCAAATTCAACCAATTTGGATTTTCCTTCACTTATTGATAATCCTTCAGAAAGCATATCAGATTTAACTGCTCCGGTTTTTGTATTCTGTATGCCTAATCTTTCAAAAATGCGCTCGATAATTCCTTTCAAATAAAATAAATTGCCCGGATATGCAACTGTGTCCCAGCCTTCCAGAAAGCGGTTTCCGGAAACAAATAAACTTAAATGCTTGTTTTCTATTCTTCCACTTTCGTACTGATGATAGGTTTTTCCAAATTCAAATAATTTCAGATCGCTACGTTTTCTGTTTATGTTATAACTTACTGCTTCCAGGCCTGAAAACAGCAAAGATTGTCGCAACACCGATAGATCCTGGCTTAAAGGATTTAACATCCTTACTTCATTTTCTTCCTTGATCTGTTCGCTTAGTTTCGTGTAAACCGGTGTGGTTAAAGAGTTGGCCATAGTTTCATAAAAACCCTGTCCCACCAGTTGATTTGCAATATGGTTTTGAAGTTTATAATCTTCAAATTTTGAAGAATTTGAAACTGAAGCATTCAATTTGTTGCCGAATTCAATGTTGTTGTATCCATAAATCCTTAAAATTTCCTCGATCACATCGGCTTCCCGTTTTACATCAACCCTATACGATGGAATTGTAAGTCCCATCCCGGTTTCGGTAACGTTATTAACCCTTATTTCCAAGGAAGCAAGAATAGATTTTATGGTTTCTTCTGCCAAGTTCTGACCGATAAGTCTGTTTACCTTCTCAAAGGTTAAGAAAACCTGGAAATCCTCAATTTTATTGGAATACAGATCTTCCACATCGCTGGTGATTTCGCCACCTGCAATTTCTTTAATGAGCAATGCGACCCTTTTTAAGGCGTATTCGGTAATATTTGGATCTATTCCCCTTTCAAATCTAAAAGAAGCATCGGTGTTCAGGCCGTGACGTTTTGCGGTTTTACGAACACTCACCGGGTTAAAATACGCGCTTTCAATAAATATTTTTGTTGTTTCCTGAGAAACCCCACTGCCTAATCCGCCAAAAACTCCGGCAATACACAAAGGTTTTTCAATGTCGCAGATCATTAGATCCTCCTCGTGCAATTCCCGCTCTACTCCATCTAAAGTGATAAATTTGGTTCCTGAATTAAGTGTTTTTACGTGAATTTCATTTCCGGAAATCTTGTCGGCATCAAAAGCATGCAAAGGTTGTCCCAATTCGTGCATCACATAATTTGTGGCATCAACAATGGTGTTTTTCGGATTTATTCCAATTGCTTTTAACCTGTTTTGAAGCCATTTCGGAGAATCTGTCACATTAATTCCTGAGATCGTCATACCGCAATATCGAGGTGCAAGGCTGGAATCTTCTACATTTATAGGAATTCTGAAACTTCGGCTGTCAATATTAAAGGCGCTTACAGAGGGAGTGATAATTTCCAGACTTATTTTTTCTTGCTGATAACCCGCCTTTAGATCCCTGGCAACACCCCAGTGGCTCATAGCATCAGAGCGGTTTGGGGTAAGTCCTATTTCAAAAACGTAATCGTTTTCAATATTAAAAATTTCAGAAATGGGAGTGCCGGGAATCAAATCATCTTTAAGAACCATAATTCCATCGTGGCTGCCTCCAAGTCCCAGTTCATTTTCTGAACATACCATCCCAAGGCTTTCTTCCCCGCGGATTTTTCCTTTTTTTATTTTCCAAGCTTCCCCTTTTTCGTCATACAATGTTGTGCCAATTGTCGCGACCGGAACTTTTTGCCCTGCAGCAATATTGGGTGCGCCGCATACTATTTGAAGTGATTCTCCATTGCCAATATCCACTTTGCATAATTTAAGCCTGTCCGCATTGGGATGAAGCTCGCAAATCAATACATGACCGGTTACTATTCCCTGTAATCCGCCTTTTACACTTTGGAAATTATGGATCCCTTCTACCTCCAGTCCTAGGTCTGTCAATAAATGACCGGTATCTTCAGGGTTATTAGGGAGTTTTATAAATTGTTTAAGCCAGTTGTATGAAATTTTCATCAGATACTTTTTTCGAATGCCAAAGATAACATTACAAATAGTTTTGGCATAATCTGATTTTGTTTTTTAAAGCTAATAATAATGATCCCGATGAAGATAAAAGATCTCTGCCTTCCAGGAATAAGGAGAAAAGCCTTTTTCAGGCAATTTGACGATGTGATTTATAAAGCAATAAACTGCTGAAAAGTGATTGAAACAGTTAAATGCTGAAATCTGAAAGTATTTTGTGATATCAGCTTTTATATTTTCTAAAGAATTCCGGATTCAAAATTCAACTTTTGGCCGTCAGTAACCCTTAGCTGATGTAATTCCAGATATTTTTATGTTTTCCCAGCTGGGCGTAGGTATAGCGGATCATCCTGTTTTTTTCCAGTTCTAGTTCTGGATCTTCCGTTAAAAGCTTTTTTGCGAAATCCCTGGCGGTTTTCAAAATGAGGTTGTCCTTAACAATATCGGCAATTTTAAGGTTTAGAATCCCGCTTTGCTGTGTTCCCATCAAATCTCCCGGTCCGCGCAGGTTTAGATCGACTTCCGCAATTTCAAAACCGTCATTTGTGCCCACCATAGTTTGCAATCTGGTTTTTGCGTCGGAAGAAAGTTTATGGCCAGTCATTAAAATACAGTAACTCTGCTCGGCCCCTCGGCCTACGCGACCCCGAAGCTGGTGCAATTGAGAAAGCCCGAAACGCTCGGAACTTTCAACAATCATAACACTTGCATTGGGAACATCAACGCCAACTTCAATTACGGTGGTGGCTACCATAATCTGGGTTTCACGTTTTACAAAACGCTGCATTTCAAATTCCTTATCCACCGGTTTCATCTGCCCATGTAAAATGGAGATCTGAAATTCCGGCATGGGAAATTCCCGGACAATGCTTTCATATCCATCCATTAAATCCTTGTAATCCATAGTTGCAGATTCCTGAATTAACGGGTAAACAATATAAATTTGTCTGCCTTTTGATATTTCATCTTTTATAAATCTGAAGACTTTTAGGCGGTTACTGTCATACCTGTGTACAGTTTTTATGGACTGCCTTCCGGGAGGAAGTTCGTCTATAACCGAGATATCCAGGTCTCCATATAAACTCATGGCCAGGGTTCGCGGAATAGGGGTTGCCGTCATCACCAGAATGTGTGGCGGAAGATGGTTTTTTTTCCATAATTTTGAGCGTTGTTCAACGCCAAATCTGTGTTGCTCATCTATAATTGCGAGGCCTAAATTTTTGAATTTCACCTTGTCTTCCAGTAGCGCATGAGTGCCAATAAGGATGTCAATTTCACCATTTTCGAGCTTTTCGTGAATTTCCCTTCTTTTTGAAGTTTTAGTTGAACCAGTTAACAGGAATATGCTGGTATTAAGTTCTTTACATAATTCAAATAAACCGTTGTAGTGCTGTACTGACAAAATTGCAGTCGGAGCCATTAAACAAGCCTGAAATCCATTGTCAAGTGCTATCAGCATTGACATTAGCGCTACAATGGTCTTTCCGGAACCTACGTCGCCCTGTAGCAACCTGTTCATTTGCGCACCACTGCCCAAATCGCTCCTAATTTCCCTGATCACTCTTTTCTGCGCGCCGGTTAATTGGAAGGGTAAATGCTCCTTATAAAACTCGGTGAAATTGTTTCCGATCTGGTCAAAATTAAAGCCCTTAATTCTTTGTTTATGAAGCATATTTTTGATCAACAATTGCAGCTGAATATAAAATAATTCTTCAAATTTTAATCTGAATTGGGCATTGGAAAGTAGCTCCTGGCTTTTTGGAAAATGAATATTATAAAGAGCATCGGCTCTTGAAATAAGTTTTAATTCGTCTTTGATTTCTTCGCTTAAGGTATCATAAAACTGGCCGCGGGTTTCTATAAAAAGTTGCTGCATCAATTTATTTATCACCCGATTGGTAATTCCTTTATTCGATAGTTTTTCTGTAGACGGATAAACCGGTTGCATGACAATGCGCATGCTTTTTTCATGTTCTTCGAGCAATTCTACCTCTGGATGTGCCATGCTGAAAAGACCATTGAACCAATTGGTTTTTCCGAAAATCACATAAGGCCTATTAAGTTTTAAATTCTCTCTGATCCATTTATGGCCCCTAAACCAAACCAATTCCATTTTTCCGGTTTCATCTATAAATTCTGCTACCAGGCGTTTTCCGTTTTTTTGCTCCACGGTTTTCAGATTGATAATTTTACCTGTTACCTGTACCTCAGAAGAATTTTGTTGCAGTTCATTAATTTTATAAAAACGGGTTTTGTCCAGATACCGGTTCGGAAAAAAATTTATGAAGTCTTGATAGGTGTGAATTCCCAGTTCTTTGCGCAGTAAATCGGCCCGGTTGGGACCAACTCCTTTTAAATAATCTATGGGGGTTTGCATCAAATTGGCATTCATAGAACGAAGATATTAAAACCTGTTTTAATCAAAGTAAAAAATAAAATAGAAATTAACCATTCCTCACAGGTTTTTAAAACCAGTGTGGATTATAATATTGGGATTTTGTACTTTGCAGTTGATTATGACCTCACTTTATGAAAAGCTGCTTCCTGCTTGTATTCTCTTTATTTTATTTTGGATGTTTTGCACAAGTCCATCCATTATTTGATCAATCCTTAAAGGTGGATTTTAAAAATGTCAATGCCGAAATTTCAATTTTTCCGAAAGAAAAAGAGGTAAAGGGGAAGGTGCATTTCCTGTTTGAAATTCTCACCGCTACGGATTCCATATACATTGATGCCAAAAACATGCGCTTTGAGAAAGTGCTGTTAAACAATTCCCAGATTGAATTCTATAATGACAGCACCCGTTTATGGTTAATAGCCGATTTTAAACCTTCCAATAAGAACAAATTAGAATTGACCTATTCAGTAAAACCAAAACAAACCATGTATTTTATCAATTGGGGGTTTGCTGATGAATTAAATGTGACAAAACAAGTCTGGACACAGGGCCAGGGGAAATATACTTCTTACTGGTTGCCAAGTCTTGACGATATGAGGGAGAAGGCCGTTTTTGACTTGAAGATCAATTTTAATTCCGGTTATAAGGTAATTGCAAACGGGGAGCTAAAGGGGACAGTTGCTGTAAACGATTCCATAACCCAATGGCAATTCGGGATGCTGAAACCTATGAGCAGTTATTTGGTCGCCGTGGCAGCGGGAAAATTTCATCAGAAAGATCTGGAATCCGCTTCCGGGATCGCAATTTCATTGTATTATCAGCCGGAAGATGAAGAGAAAGTTGAACCTACGTACCGGTACTCAAAAGAAATATTCGATTTTTTTGAATCTGAGATCGGTTTTGCTTATCCCTGGCAAAATTACAAGCAAATCCCGGTACAGGATTTTTTGTATTCAGGAATGGAAAACACGGGCACAACTATTTTTGCAAATTCGCTGATGGTTGACTCCAGTGCTTTTAATGACTTGAACTATGTAAATGTCAACGCGCACGAATTGGCGCACCAGTGGTTTGGGAACCTAATTACCGAAACCAATGGACAAAATCATTGGTTGCATGAGGGTTTTGCAACCTATTATGCAATGCTGGCGGAAAAAGAATTATTTGGGGAAGATTATTATTACTGGAAACTTTACGAATCTGCCGAGCAATTAAAAGAGCTGAGCGACAATGGGAAAGGAGAGTCCTTGCTGACAAAAAATTCCAGTTCCCTTACCTATTATCAAAAAGGAGCCTGGGCTTTACACATCCTGCGGGAGAAGGTAGGGGGTGATGCTTTTAAACGTGCCATTAAAAATTATATTGAAAAATATGCGTTTAAAAATGTGACCACCAAAAATTTTATAGATGAAGTTGAAAGAACTTCAGATCAGGATTTGACCGGATTTGTTGACGACTGGCTGAAACAATCTGCTTTTCAGGGAACTGAAGTTTTAAATTCATTAAAAAGATCAAAATTTATTACCAATTATTTAGAAACAGCTGCACTCAGACAAATTCCTTTTCAAGATAAAATGGTTCTGCTAAACCAGGCTTTAGATTTCCCGGTAAACGATTATATAGGACAGGAAGCAGTTTTTCAATTGGAGGGAGAAAAGAGCCCTTCTGCGCTAAAACTTTATAAGAAAGCTTTTGAAAGCGGAAATATTTACGTGAGACAGGCCATCGCCATAAGTATGGAAAATATACCTTTGGAATTAAAAGGGGAATTTATTGGGCTCCTTGAGGACAAATCGTATTTGACAGTTGAAAAATCACTTTTGAAACTCTGGATACAATTTCCTGAAGAAACTGGGAAATGGCTTGAAAAAACTGCAAATATCGAGGGTTTTTCCAATAAGAATGTACGCATGTTATGGCTCACCATAAATTTGGTAAGTCCGGAAATCGATTCCGAAAAAACTGAAGAATGTTACAAGGAACTTTCTGGCTATACCCGAGAATATTATCCCTTTGAGATCAGGCAAAACGCATTTGGTTATTTATATCAGCTCAATGCCTTCACCCAACAAAATTTAATCGATTTATTGCATGCTGCCCGGCATCATACGTATCGTTTCAGGGATTTTAGTAGTAAACTTCTAGATAGGTTGCTGGAGAAAGAAGAATATCGTGAAAAATTTGTAGTTTTATTGCAACAATTATCCGGGGACGACCGGGAATTTTTAAACAAAAGGCTTAACAACTAGATGCGGGCATTGATAATTTCAGGAGGAGGCAGTAAAGGCGCATTCGCGGGCGGAGTTGCACAATATTTGATGGAAGTTCAGGGTAATAAATATGACATGTTTATAGGAACCTCTACAGGGAGTTTGTTAATTTCTCATCTGGCGTTGAACAAAACCCCGAAAATCAAGGATGTTTATACTTCGGTAAATCAAAGTAGTATTTTCAGCACTTGCCCTTTTTTTGTAAAACGGGTTCATGGGTATGATCAAATCTCTATCAACCATTTCAATGTTTTAATGAATATTATAAAGGGTAGAAAAACTTTCGGCGAAAGCCAAAATTTAAAAAAATTGATTTTGGATTGCTTTTCTCCGGAAGAGTTTGAGGAATTAAAGGCCGGAAATAAGGATATAGTGGTTACGGTTTCAAATTTATCCCAGAATGAGGTGGAATACAAATCTATAAATGAATACAATTATGAAGATTTTTGTGAATGGATCTGGATCTCCTGTAATTATATTCCTTTTATGAGTTTGGTCAAAAAAGATGGTTGTGAATATGCTGATGGAGGCTTTGGGTCTATGGCACCTATTGAGGAAGCAATTAAGAGGGGAGCTACAGAGATAGATGCTATTATTCTACATACAGAAGTGACCTATTTTAACCGGTTACCATCAAAAAACGTATTTTCTCTAATAACCAATTTATTTGACTTTATGCTGGATAGGATAGAAAATCAAAACGTCCGGATTGGGAAATTTGTCGCTGCCAATAACGATGCTATCATCAACTTTTACTATACTCCAACGGTGTTGACCACCAATTCACTTATTTTTAATAAAATTAAGATGGAAAGTTGGTGGGAAAGCGGGTATAGCTATGCGAAATTTAAAAATGAAAAACTCAACCAAATAGAAATTTAATGCGGGCATTGGTGATTTCAGGAGGAGGCAGCAAAGGCGCATTTGCCGGCGGCGTGGCTCAGTATTTAATGGAAGAAGGTGGGAAAAAATACGATCTTTTTATAGGGACATCTACCGGTAGCCTATTGATCCCCCATCTGGCCGATGGGAATATTGAAAAAATACATGATATTTATATCAATGTTACCCAACGCACAATATTCAGCATCAATCCGTTTGTTGTCAAGAGAAAGGATGGCAGGGAATATGTGACCATCAATTATTTAAATATGTTCTGGCAGTTTATCAAACAGCGGCGAACCTTTGGGGAAAGTAAAAATTTGCGAAAGCACATAAATCTCCATTTTACCGAGGACAATTTCAACTCCTTAAAACAGAGGGACAATGATGTGGTGGTAACGGTTTCCAATTTATCCAAAAACAGGGTGGAATATAAATCAATAAAGGATTTTTCCTATAATGATTTTTGCGATTGGATCTGGATAAGTTGTAATTACATTCCATTTATGAGCCTGGCTACAAAAAACGGATATGAGTATGCCGATGGGGGCTTGGGATGTGTAGTTCCAATAAGGGAGGCCATAAAACGAGGGGCTACCGAGGTGGATGCCATTATCCTTGAAGCCGAAAATATGGAATATAACAAGGTGCTGGGAAAAAATCCTTTCTCCTTAATGATCAATCTCTTTGGATTTTTATTGGATCAGGTAGAATATCACGATGTTGTGGAAGGGAAACTTGCAGCCCTGAACCGCAAGGTGAAATTAACAACCTATTATACCCCCGTTCAATTGACAGAAAACTCGCTTGTATTCAATAAAAAAGCGATGAAATCCTGGTGGGATCAGGGTTACGAATATGCGAAGGAAAGAGAATTACAAAATAAAAAAGCCTCCAAAAGATTCTGGAGACCTTTCTTTTGATCAGATAATATTTCTCACTTCTTTTTTGACAAATTCCAGGGCGGCATCTGTGGGAGCAGCCTGATCCATCAAATTGGTCAGGATCACTTCCCGTAATTTTACTGCTGAATCTATATTTTCTCTCTGCCCGGTTCTCCTGATAATTCCTATGGTAGCATTTTTCGCGGTTTTAATTACATTCCAACATTCTGCCGACATATAAATTTGTTGCGCGAGGTTATGCTCAAATTCCTGATCGATGGTTTGCGCAAGCAACCTTTCATATTCATCTTTATTTAAATCGGAAGGTTTAATTCTCAAAAATATTTTGCCCATAGAAATGCGTTCCAAAAACAGGGTCATACGCTCGTATGCCTGCAACCGGATGGGTAAGGCCGTGTTTTGATTATTGCGCCTAAGTAAAAAACGTCTGCGTTTTTCCTCATTGGTCATGTACATTTTAAAGAAATAAAAGGCCACTAAACCTACTATTGCTGCTGGTAACAGCGAAGTTAATACTTGTAAAAGATTGATTTCGTTCATAATATTTTAGGCTGGACCGAAGTCTCCACGGTTGCTGAATTTTTGTTGAAGTTCGTGGTTTTTTGTTAATTATTTTTTGTGAAAATTCCTTCTGAAACTTATTGTTCTTTATTAAATGTTCGCTGTTATTTTTTTGCGGTTTAAAATTCCCTGTTGGACAATTCCGGATTTTGATGAAAATCCCTTCGCCAGGCTATCACTTGTTGTTCTATGTTTTTTGCCGCTGTGTTAATTTGCTGATCAATTTGTGGATTAACACTTTGTATTGATTGTGCCTGAATTCCAATTACAATCAGTGTTAACATACATAAAAGATAATATTTCATAGAATGGCAGATTTTAAATTAAAAATTCATGAACAAGAGGCCTTCATTTTGAAATTGAACTGGGGCAGCAGGTATTGAGCAAACAAAAATAAAACTCAGAATAAGAGTATTTGAAGGTAATTGTTCATTGATCATATAATTTAAAAAGGAAGCCTAAATGTATTTAAAATATCAATGCTGACATAATCTGAATTGTATTTGTTCAAAAGTAAGGTGGGATAGAATTTTAATTAACGGTGAAATTTGGTTAAATTCACGGCTTAAAATAAAGAGAAAAATTGGAATCTTATTTAGCTGAATTAAACGATGCCCAAAAAGCCCCCGTACTCCAAAAGGACGGCGCAATGATAGTGATTGCAGGGGCCGGATCCGGAAAAACCAGGGTGCTTACCTACAGAATTGCTTATTTGATGAGCAAGGATGTGGACCCATTTAATATTTTGGCGTTGACATTTACAAACAAAGCTGCAAGGGAAATGAAAAAACGGATCTCCCAAATTGTTGGGAGCACTGAATCCAAGAATTTATGGATGGGTACTTTCCATTCCATTTTCGCGAGAATGCTTCGTTTTGAAGCCGATAAACTTGGATATCCGGCTAATTTCACCATTTATGATACCCAGGATTCGCAACGATTAATTTCTGCGATAATTAAGGAAATGGGACTGGATAAAGATATTTATAAATACAAACAGGTGTACTCCAGGATCTCTTCTTATAAAAATAGCCTGATAACGGTAAAGGCCTATTTTCAAAATCCCGAGTTGAAGGAATCTGATGCCATGTCTAAAAAACCCAGGTTGGGAGACATTTATAAAAATTATGTGGATCGCTGCTTTAAGGCCGGAGCGATGGATTTTGATGATTTGTTGCTCAAAACCAACGAATTGTTAAACCGTTTTCCGGAAGTGCTTCAGAAATATCAAAACCGCTTTCGTTATATTCTGGTGGATGAGTATCAGGATACAAACCATTCGCAGTATTTAATTATAAAAGCGCTTTCAGATAAATTTCAGAATATATGTGTGGTTGGTGATGATGCACAAAGTATTTATGCCTTCCGGGGCGCGAATATCAACAATATTCTCAACTTCCAGAAGGATTATGACAATGTCCAGATGTACAGGCTTGAACAAAATTACAGGTCTACAAAAAACATTGTGAATGCGGCAAACTCCATTATCGAAAAAAATAAGACCAAACTTGAAAAAATAGTTTGGACAGATAACGATGAAGGCCCGAAAATTATAGTGAATCGGTTGTTGACCGATGGGGAAGAAGGACGTTTTGTTGCCAGTTCTATTTTTGAAAATCAGATGCAAAACCAGCTAAAAAATAGCGATTTTGCAATTTTATACAGGACAAACGCCCAAAGCAGGGCGATGGAGGATGCCCTGAGAAAAAGGGAAATTCCTTATAGAATTTATGGCGGACTTTCCTTTTATCAGCGAAAGGAGATCAAAGATGTGCTTTCCTATTTGCGATTGCTTGTAAATCCCAACGATGAGGCAGCCCTAAAAAGGGTCATCAATTTTCCTGCCAGGGGAATCGGGCAAACCACTATTGATAAATTGACTATTGCAGCCAATCAATACGGAAAGTCAATTTTTGAGGTGATTGAGAATTTAGACCAATTGGATCTTAAAATAAATTCAGGCACGAGGACCAGGCTTTCCAATTTCGTGAATATGATCAAGAGTTTCGCGATCTTAAATGAAAATGCCGATGCTTTTACTGTGGCCGATACTGTTTCAAAAAAGACCGGTCTGGTGCAGGAACTCAAAAAGGACGGAACTCCTGAAGGGGTCGCGAAAATTGAGAATATTGAGGAGTTGTTAAACGGGATGAAGGATTTTGTGGAAGGACAAAAAGAGTTGGCAGATGCCACAGGTTCTTTAGCCGAATTTCTTGAGGATGTTGCACTTGCAACCGATTTAGATAATGATACCGGGGATGATGACCGGGTAGCCCTTATGACTATTCATTTGGCAAAAGGTTTGGAATTCCCTTATGTATATATAGTAGGATTGGAAGAAGATCTGTTTCCATCGGGAATGAGTATGGGTACCAGGAGTGAATTGGAAGAAGAACGCCGATTGTTTTACGTGGCTCTTACCCGTGCCGAAAAACAGGCATACCTTACCTATGCTCAATCGCGTTACAGATGGGGTAAATTGGTGGAAGCCGAACCCAGCAGATTTATAGAAGAAATTGAGGAGCAGTATAAATCTTATATGATTCCTCAGGACGATTACAAATACAAGCCCTTAATTGACTTGGATATTTTTGGGGAAGTAGATAAAAGCAAATTACGTACTACAAAACCCTCAGCGGGATCTCCGCCACTAGCCCATAAACCCAGCGAGGAACAACTTCGAAAATTGAGAAAACTGAAACCTGCAAGTGGAGCCTCAGCTACGGCATCAATTAAAGATAGTGTTAGACTGGAAGTTGGAAATGCTGTGGAACACATGAGGTTTGGAAAAGGTATGGTGATTAGCTTGGAAGGAATTGGCCAGGATAAAAAAGCGGAAATTAATTTTGAAAATGGTGGCATCAAAAAGTTGTTGCTCCGGTTTGCAAAGCTAAAATTGCTTTCATAATTTTTTGAACATTTTTTTGGTGTTAAGGATAGGAGATCTATCTTTTTAACCATTAAAAAATGTGGAATTTTTATATAGCCAAGGTTTTTGCAATTGGGATTGTTATAATGTGGAATTTTTCGGCCAATTATTTTTATACTTTTCCGCAGTAAATTTTAGCAGATTTATTGCAGAAAAAGCAAATGCATTGTTCCTGGATTTAAATTAATCTGAACTTTCAATTTATTCTTTACATTCAAAATGTAATTCCGAAATATTCACTCTTCTTAAAATATCATTACTAAAAATGAAATGTTTGGGGGAAATTAACTTTAATTCCATTCAGGCTCACTTCTTTTTTTCTCATTTTAAATGAGAAAAAAAGAAAAAAATATTATTAAATCTTGGAAAATTTGTAAATTCTGCGTGTTTTAAAATCAGAAGAAAATGGCAAATTTAATTAGAATCTATGAGGAGAATCCCAATCCCAAGGATATTAAAAAGGTAGTGGATATATTGCGAAACGGAGGCTTGGTGATTTATCCCACAGATACAGTTTATGGCTTGGGATGTGATATAACGAAAACTTCAGCCTTAGAAAAAATAGCCAAAATTAAGGGTGTGAAATTGGCCAAGGCCAATTTTTCTTTTATATGTGAAGACCTGAGCAATCTCTCAGATTATGTAAAACAGATTGATACTCAAACTTTTAAGATTTTAAAACGAAGCCTTCCCGGGCCTTATACATTTATACTTCCGGGAAACAGCAATTTACCCAATGTTTTTAAAAAGAAAAAGACCGTGGGGATCAGGGTTCCAAACAACAATATTTGTAGGGCAATTGTAAAGGAATTGGGAAATCCAATTGTATCCACTTCAATACGGGATGAGGATGAGGTGATTGAATACACCACGGATCCTGAACTAATCCTGGAAAAATGGGATAAATTGGTGGATTTAGTGATAGATGGAGGTTATGGCGACAATATTCCTTCTACGGTAATAGATTTAACCGACAGTACTCCTGAAGTTATAAGGATAGGAAAGGGCAGTATTGATATTATGTAGAATAAGATTGATATAAAAATAAAAAGCCCCGCAATTGCGGGGCTTTAATAATTATTTCAGAGCTGAATTATTTTTTAGCAGAGTCCATACCTTCTTCAATCAAAGAGTAAAATTGATCTAATTTAGGTAAAATCACAATTCTGGTCCTTCTGTTTTTTGAACGGCCTTCAGCGGTTTCATTTGTAGCAAGAGGGATATAGTAACTTCTACCTGCTGCAGTCATTCTTTCCGGTGGAACACCAAATTCATTTTGAAGTGTTCTTACAACAGAGGTAGCGCGTTTAACACTTAAATCCCAGTTGTCTTCAATAATAGCAGTTTTCATGGCCTGATTATCTGTGTGACCTTCAACCATAAATTCTATTTCCGGTCTGTTTTTTACAACAGTTGCAACTTTCCCCAACACTTCTTTAGCACGGGCAGTTACTTTCCATTTTCCGCTTTCAAATAACATCTTATCTGAGATAGATACATAAACAACACCTTTTTCAACATTGATCTGGATGTCTTCATCGCTCATATTTCCAAGTACACCTTTAAGACTGGTAACCAGTGCAAGGGTTACAGAATCCTTTTTAGTAAGGGCATCCTGCATACGTTGAATTTTTAAGTCTTTTTCTTTGATGCTTTCTAAAGATTTCTCAAGATTTTCAGACTCTTTCTTTGAAAGTGTTACCAAACCTCCAACATTGTGAAGCAAGGCAGCATTTTGATTGTTAAGAGTGTGAATTTGTGCACCTAATCTCTCTTTCTCGTCTAAACAAGAATTCAATTTAACAGTAGCAGTGTTTAGTTGGTCACTGGTTTCTTTTTGTAAGGTTTCCAGCTCAGCATATTTCTTCTGTGAAACACAAGAAGAAAGTAAAAGTGCTGCGGTAGCCGATAATAGCAAAATTTTCTTCATAATTGTAAATTAAGTTTAATTGTTCGAATTGACAAAAATATCAAAAATAGTACCGAAAAACTATTTTTTGTTCGGGAAACCTTATAAATCAGAATATATATTTATTCCCTTCAAATAATGACTCCAAACAACTGAAATTTTTGTAAAATAACCCGGATTATTCGGGGCTTTTCGTCTCTTTTTGAGCATTTTGGGAAGGTAATGGTAGAAACTTAGGTGAGCTTTAAAAACAGCTGTGAAATGTTCGAATTTTAAATCGAATAAAAATTTAAAGGCGGCAAGGCCATCCAGGATCAATCTTACAAAAATCACTAAAATAATCTTATTCGAAGGCACATTTTTTACCAAATTAAACAAACTGTTCCTGAAGTTGTAAAAGGTCTTTTTTGGGTTCTGGCTGTTTAAGGTAGCTCCCCCAATGTGGTAAACAACAGAGTTGGAAGTGTATTTTATCTGAAATCCAAAATTGTGCAAACGCCAGCAAAGATCAATTTCTTCCTGATGGGCAAAATAATCTTCATCCAGACCGCCCACTTCATAAAAGCGATTTTTGCGTATAGCCAAACATGCCCCACTTGCCCAAAAAATATCGACTTCATCGTCATACTGGCCTTCGTCTTTTTCAAGACTGTCAAAAATTCGGCCCCGGCAATAAGGATAACCAAACTGATCAATATAACCTCCGGCTGCCCCTGCGTATTCAAAATGATCCGGTTTTTTAAAGTCTAAAATTTTAGGCTGCACAGCTGCTACCTCAGGCTCGTTCTTAAATATTGATATTATTGGCTCAAGCCAGTATGGAGTAACCTGTACATCAGAGTTTAATAAAATAAAAACTTCTTCGGAAAGTTTGGAAAGTGCGTCATTATACCCTTTGGAATAGCCTCCGTTTATTTGGTTTTGAATCACTATTACCTGCGGAAAATTTTCTTTTATAAATTGCACCGAGGCATCGGTAGAAGCATTATCGGCTATATAAATAGTTGCTTCGGGGGAATATTTTATTACATCGGGCAAAAACTGTTTTAAGAGTTCAATTCCATTCCAATTTAATATAACGACTCCTATTGTTATCAATTATTTTCTTTTTTAAAAATTATGTCGGAAGATCTTGGGATCAAAAGTAAACAGAATAATCAGAATCCAGAGTTTACCCACCAAACTTATCAGAAAAATCGTGGAATATTATTCCTCCCTTAGAAATGGAGGAAGCTCTTTTAAAAACAGGTATTTTTCCTGAACGTAATCCAATTGGCAAAAAAAATGGTCCAGGCCGTTGGTGACCATTAAATATTTGGCCTTTAAACTCATATTGTAACGGGCTATTTGATCAAAAGTAGCTTGGGTTATCTTAATAGAAGGCGCCTTGCATTCCACAATTAGGTGGATCCCACCGTTGGAATTATATACTACAACATCATAACGTTTGATGAGTTTCCCCAAATTCAACTGCCTTTCAACATTAATAAGGCTCTTGGGAAAGTATTTTTCATGGATCAAAAATTGAACGGTGTGAAATCTCACCCATTCTTCAGGAGTGAGAATTACAAACTTTTTCCTGATTTCATCAAAAGCAGCTATTTTATTTTCGCTATTTTTGAAGCGAAATGAATAGTTGGGAAAATTCAATTTTTGCATAGCCTCAAAATAACGAAATAATAGAGGTTAAACCGAAAATTAC
>JBDNHN010000477.1:0-9602 GCA_041688725.1 Gillisia sp. | reverse complement strand
ATCTGAAATTGATAATTAAAGTTTTACTTCTAAATGCAATTCGCCAAGTTGCTCCAAATCTAATTTTGCCGGGGCATCAATCATAACATCACGTCCGGAATTATTTTTAGGAAAGGCTATAAAATCGCGAATGGTTTCCTGTCCGCTTAAAATTGCAACCAATCTGTCAAAACCAAAAGCGATCCCACCGTGTGGCGGAGCGCCAAATTCGAAAGCATTCATTAAAAATCCGAATTGAGCCTGGGCTTGTTCAGGAGTGAAACCTAAATAATCAAACATTTTTGATTGGGTTTGCTTATCGTGAATACGAATTGATCCACCTCCTATTTCATTGCCATTCATCACCAAATCGTATGCATTGGCGCGCACAGCTCCAGGATTGGTTTCCAATAATTTTATGTCTTCCGTTTTAGGTGAAGTAAATGGATGGTGCATCGCATGGAAGCGCTTTGACTCCTCATCCCATTCTAAAAGCGGGAAATCTACTACCCAAAGCGGGGCGAATTCGTTAGCATCTCGCAATCCTAATTCATTAGCCAAATGCATTCTGAGCGCGCTTAATTGCGTGCGGGTTTTTGCTGCATCTCCGGTCATGACCAAAATAAGGTCTCCTGGATTTGCACTGGTTTCTTTCGCCCAGTTTGCCAGGTCTTTTTCAGAATAAAATTTATCTACAGAAGATTTTAAGCTGCCGTCTTCGGCATATTTTACCCAAATTAGGCCTTTTGCTCCTATTTGTGGACGTTTTACCCAATTTACAAGGAAATCTATTTCTTTTCGGGTATAGGTTGCAGCTCCGGGAACAGCTATCCCTACTACCAATTCCTGCTCATCAAATACATTAAATCCCTTTCCTTGCGCAAGCTTGTTAAGTTCGGCAAATTTCATCCCAAAACGTATATCGGGTTTGTCATTGCCGTATGTTTTCATGGCTTCAGCATAGGTCATTCTTGGGAAATCCCCAATTTCAATATTTTTTATTTCTTTCAGCAAATGCCGGGTAAGACCTTCAAAAACGTTTAAAATATCTTCCTGTTCCACAAAAGCCATTTCACAGTCAATTTGGGTGAATTCCGGCTGGCGATCTGCCCTTAGGTCTTCATCCCTGAAACATTTAACGATCTGGAAATATTTGTCCATTCCCCCAACCATCAACAATTGTTTAAATGTTTGCGGTGATTGTGGCAAGGCATAGAACTGGCCTGCGTTCATCCTGCTTGGCACCACAAAATCGCGGGCACCTTCGGGAGTAGATTTTATCAAATACGGGGTTTCTATCTCTATAAATCCCTGATTTGACAAATAATTCCTAACTTTCATTCCAACTTGATGCCTGAACATGAGATTTTCTCTTACAGGATTTCTTCGAATATCCAAATAACGGTATTTCATCCGAAGCTCTTCTCCACCATCGGTTTCATTTTCAATTGTAAACGGAGGAGTTAAGGAAGGGTTTAGCAAGTTGAATTCTGAAACCAATATTTCTATATCACCCGTAGGCAACTGTGGGTTTTTTGATTGGCGTTCAATCACCGTTCCCTTAATCTGTATTACATACTCGCGACCCAATTGGGAAGCCTTTTCCAGGATTTCCTTTGAAGTGCGTTCCTCGTCAAAAATAAGCTGAGTAAGCCCGTATCTGTCGCGAAGGTCTACCCAAATCATAAAACCTTTATCCCTTATTTTTTGTACCCATCCGGCCAGAGTTACTTCTTCACCAATTTGGGCAGATCTTAATTCACCACAGGTATGACTTCTATACATAATGCACTATTGAAATTTCGAATGGCAAAAGTATGAAGATTAAGTGTTACACTGAAGTATTGGAGCATAAAAAAACCTTTCAACTTTTAAGGTTGAAAGGTTTTATTGAATATGAATTTAGAAATTACTTTGCTATTTCTACAGTTGCAGGTTCTTGCTCTACTATTGTTACTTCATCTTTAGTTTTTTTAGAATATGTCCACATTTTAATTCGCGTTGCAAAATAAAATAGGATAGGCACAATATTTAATGTTAAGAAGGTAGCCACTATAAGTCCGTAGATCACGGTCCAAGCAAGTGGTCCCCAGAAAATCACGTTGTCTCCACCAAAATAAATATTTGCATCGAACTCACTAAATAACTTAAAGAAATCTATATTTAACCCAATAGCTAATGGGATTAACCCTAAAATAGTAGTAATTGCCGTTAGTAATACTGGTCTTAAACGCGCTTTCCCAGCCAGGATAATAGTTTTTAAAAGTTCATCTTTAGCCAGGTATTCATCTTCTCCTATGTCTAATGCAAGTTTCTTTCTATCTATTAACAACTGTGCATAATCCAGTAATACCACACCATTGTTTACAACAATTCCCGCCAGAGAGATAATTCCCATCATGGTCATCATAATTACGAATGGAGCTCCTGTGATCACGATCCCTCCAAACACTCCAATAAGACTTAGGAAGATGGCAATCATAATAATTAATGGTTTTGAGATCGAGTTGAATTGAAATATCAGAATAAGAAAGATCAATCCAAGTCCACTAAAGAAAGCACCCATCAAGAAGGACTGTTGCTTGTTTTGCTCCTCTATCTGTCCTGTATAATCTACTTTTATGTCTTCTGAAAGCCCTTCAAAACCTCTCATTTCATTCTGAACCTGACTTACTACGGCACCAGCATCTGTGTAACCAGGAGCTAAAGCAGAATATACTGTAACTACTCTTCGCGTATCCCTATGCTTAATGGCACTAAAT
Source organism: Gillisia sp. (assembly GCA_041688725.1). Classification (GTDB taxonomy): domain Bacteria; phylum Bacteroidota; class Bacteroidia; order Flavobacteriales; family Flavobacteriaceae; genus Gillisia. The sequence continues at coordinate 6,861 of JBDNHN010000477.1, read as the reverse complement.
CCGGAACTATTTTTTTTAGAAGTTACAGCAGAAACGGGGATTTCTCTTAACTCTCCTGTATTTGTTCTAAAGGTCATAGACTGATTAAAAAGTGCACTGGTGTTGTATCTGCTATTTTCATTGAAACGGACGTAGATATCGTAATCTTCCCCAGCTTCCTTATAAACTCCAGCTTTATTTCCAAAGATAGAGTTGCGTAGTTGTTGCCCCACTTGTCCGGCACTCACTCCCAGTTCTCCAGCTTTTTCTCTATCTATCACAACCTGCATCGCAGGCTTATCTTTATTTACATCAATTTTTAACTCATCAATTGCAGCGATGTTTTTGCTATTAATAAACTCACGCATTTTTTCTGCTGTAGCAATTAATTCGTTGTAATCTTCGCCTTCCAATTCAATATTTATTGGAGCTCCTGCAGGTGGTCCATTCTGATCTTTTTCAACAGAAATTAAAACTCCGGGATAAATTCCTACTAAAGCTTCCTGAACTTTTTGGCGTAGCAATTCACTATCTGCACCTTTTCTATATTTATATTCACGCATAGAAGCAGTAATCTTCCCCTTATGAGGCATTTCTGCCGCAGAACCGCCATCTGTTTGTGGATTTCCGGCGCCTTCACCCACTTGAGAAATTGCACTTTCTACTAAGAAATTAGTTCCATCTTCAATATATTCAGGGCTATTTATAACCTTGTACACTTTATCTTCTATCTGCTTGGTAATAGCATTGGTTTTCTCGATATCTGTTCCTTCCGGATATTCGATATACACAATTATCTGGTTGGGCTTGTTATCCGGAAAAAATTCTACTTTGGTACGTTGTGTTCCCAAAGAAATTCCAAATGCCATAAAAGCTCCAATTAGTACTAAAAAAGTTAACCCTACTACTATATAAGGTCTTTTGCCTTTAAAAGAAGAGCTTAATTGACGTTCGTACCAGTTCTCAAGTTTTACCAAAGAGTTTTTCTGAAATCTGTTCGCCATTTTGCGGATAACCAATCTATATACCCAAAGCATGATAGCGGTAAAGATCATTACAGTTCCAAGGGCTCTGTATTCACCTCCAAAAATGAAGATCAACAACCCGATTCCAGCCACAATAGCTGAAACCTTAATGATTTTTTTTATTGGCATATCTCGATCTTCAGTAGTCATAAATTGAGATACCAATACCGAGTTAAAGAAAATTGCCACAAATAATGAAGATCCTAATACTATCGAAAGGGTGATTGGAAAATAGATCATGAATTGGCCCATGAGTCCCGGCCATAATCCCAGTGGAATAAATGCAGCTACTGTAGTTGCCGTAGAAATAATGATAGGAAATGCAATTTCTCCAATTCCTTCTTTAGCAGCTTCAAGTCGGCTCATGCCTTCCTCATCCATTAATCGATACACGTTCTCAACTACCACAATTCCGTTGTCTACCAGCATCCCAAGCCCCATAATTAATCCGAAAAGAATCATGGTGTTCATGGTATATCCTAATTGATTTAAAATCATTAAAGACATAAACATAGACATAGGGATTGCAAAGCCAACAAAAAGGGCATTCTTAAAACCTAAGAAGAACATTAATACTGTTACCACCAGAATGATCCCGAAAATGATATTATTTACCAAATCGTCTACTTGCCCAATAGTTTTAGAAGATTGATCGTTGGAGATTGTGATTTCAAGATTAGTTGGAAACACATTTTCTCTGGCCTCTTTTACAATTATCTCAATTTGCTCGGCAGCTGCCAACATATTTTTACCGGCACGCTTTTTAACATCAAGCATCACCACACGATCGCCAAATTCTCGCGCATAGGTGGTTCTGTCTTTTTCTTTAAACGAAACGGTTGCAAGATCTTTTAAATAGACATTATTACCATTTTCAGATTTTACCACAAAATTTTCTAGATCTGATGGATGATCGATCTCTCCAATTATACGGATAGTTCTGCGTTGACCACTGGCAATAAAATTACCGGCAGACATAGTCATATTTCCATCACTAATGGCGCTGCTTATATCCTGAAAACTTACCGAAGAAGCCATCATTTTATAAATATCTACAGCAACTTCAATCTCTTTCTCCTGAGCTCCACGAATATCCACTTTCTTAATCTCCGGGAGATTCTCTATTTCATCTTGAAGATACTCTCCAAACTCCTTCAGCTTAGCCACCGGATAATCTCCAGAAATATTTATGTTCAGAATTGGAATTTCTTCAGACATATTAAATTCAAAAATATTGGGTTCTACCTTGGCGCGATTAAAAGTTGGCCAATCCTCCCCAGAAGTTTCAGAATCTATTTCATCTTTCACCTTTTGTCTAGCAAGTTCTACAGAGATATCCTCATCAAACTCAATAACGATCATGGAATAATCCTCTTGCGAAGTAGAGGTAATCTCAATCACATTACTAACCGTTTTTAATTTGTCCTCTAAAGGATCTGTAATAAGTTTTTCTATATCCTCTGCAGTATTCCCGGGAAAAAGTGAACTTACATAGATCTTGGTTTCCTGGATTTCGGGAAAACTTTCTCTTGGCATTGTAAAATATGCCGAGATTCCTAAGAAAAGAATCAGGATCATCATTACATAGATGGTGGTCTTATTCTTTATAGCCCAAGAAGACAGTTTAAATTCCTTCTCTATATTTTTTTTCTTCTTTGTCATCACGTAATTTTAGTAAGTTATAATCTTTACCGTTTGCCCATCTTTCACACTTCGAGCACCTTCCTCAATAATTTGATCTCCATCGTTTAAACCCTCCAATACTTCAATAACATCACCTTGCATTTTTCCGGTTTTAATAATGGTTTGCTTTGCAACTGCTTTTTGCCCTTTTATACTATCTAAAATATAGATGTACTGGTTTCCTTCTGCATTATCTGAAATGATGCTTTGAGGGATCATCAATGCTTTCTCGTTTGTATAATCGTTTATTTTTAAACGAGCCGTTAAATTAGGCTTGATCATTTTTTCCTTATTTGGCACTTCAATTTCTACATTAAAGGTTCTGTTGTCTGGATTTATATAATTTCCAGTTTGTCTAATTTTAGTTTCAACAGTTTTTCCTAATACTGGAAAAGTCACCTCTACTTTTTTACCTTCAACAACATCTGCGATATAACTTTCTGGCACATCTGCTTTAATGTACATATCACTTAGACTCACAATTCGTAAAATGGGAGTTTGTCCCGGGGAAACTACACTGCCTTGCTCGGTAATAATGTTGTCTATAATTCCTGAAAAAGGGGCAGTTACAGTAGATTTAGATAGCTGACTTTTCATTTGGTTTACAACACTCTGTTGTCCTTCATAATTCGATTTTGTTTGTAAATACTGGATTTCACTTCCAATTTTTTGATCCCATAACCTTTTTTGGCGCTCGAAAGTTGTTTTTGCAAGTTCCGCTTGAATTTGCATTTGCGCCAGTTGTTGGCTCATTCCTCCATCGTCTATTCTGGCAAGTAATTGACCTTTTGAAACTTTTTGACCTTCCTTTACATAGATCTGTTTTAGAATTCCGCCAATTTCAGCATTAATCACAACATTTTGTTTTGTTTCTACACTTCCTTGAAGTTCTAAAAAGTGGTCAAACTTTTCTGCCTTTGCTGTGAACGCAGTAATTAAAGGAACATTTTTCTCAGGGTTTAGATCGGCTAGTTTTTGGTCTAAAAGCTTTAATTCTGTATGAATTGCTTGTTGTTGCGTTGTTAGCTCGTCTCTTTTCTTCTGAATTGCCTCTACATCGTTAGAAGCTAAAACATCTTCGACAGAATTTTTTTTATCTCCACCACAAGAAGTAAGAAGTAGGGATACTATTGAAATGAATAAAAGTTTTTTCATGTTCTTAATATTGAAGGGATTGGTCATTATCTTTAGAATATTTGGTGGTATCTAGAAGTGTTTCTAGATTGGATTTATTGGTTATTACCTCAAGCATTGCTTGCAAATAATCCTGTTGGGCTGTATATAACTGTCTTTGTGCATCGCTAAGATCGAAACTTGAGGAAAGTCCTTCCAGAAATTTCACCTGATTTTTATTTTCTATTCGTTTAGCGAGATCCAAGCTTTTTTGCTTGTTCGCGTAATTTTCTAAACTAAATCTGTAATCATTTTTAGCCGATTCTATATTTAAAGCAACCTGATTTTTGGTGTACTCTAATTGAACCAGCGATTGTTCATATTGAATTCTTTTTTGTGCAGATTTTGCACTTCGCATTCCACTACTAAATATCGGTACATTCAAGCTTAATCCCAAAACGCTTTGGTCATAATAAATCTGATTATTTGTAAAAAAACTGAAGCTTTCACTATTTCCCTGAGCCCCATAATTTACAAATCCGGTAAGAGTAGGTAAGGCCTTGCTTTTTTCAAGTTTCACTAAAATTCTCGCCAGGTTGCTCTGGTCATCGGCTAATCTATAATCTATATTTTCCTCGATAGCGATCTCTTTATTTAATAATTGAAGATCAAAATTCGCGATACTTAATTGCTCTAAATTATCTAAAGCTTCAATTTTATTGCTCACCGTAATTCCCATACTCACTTTAAGCATATCATAAGCGATAACTTGCATCCTAAGGGCATTATTCAAGCTGGTTTCTAAACTTAAGGAAGTGATCTCCAATTGTTCTACGGCTTCTTCTTCTATTAAACCATTTTCAAAAGTTATTCGGGTATCGTTTAGGTTTTTTCGAAGCGTTTCCAAGTTCCTTTTAGAAATTTCTACACTTTCACGAGCCAGCAAAACATTTCCGTAGGCATTGGTAATCGTTTTCTTCACTTCCAGGTCTGTTTTAACCTTTGCATTTTCAGAAATTTGAAGCAAGGTTTTTGCAGATTGCACTCCTACAATATAAGACCCGTCAAAGATCAGTTGATTCCAAGTACCGGTAGCCGTAAAATTTTGTTTGGTTCCAAAAGTTACAGGTACAAAAGTTCCGGTGTCTCCTCCGGCAATTTCTCCGGGTAAAAGTGTTACCTGTTGTACAATATTGTTGCGATATTCTGCATTACCACTTATTTGAGGCAAACCTTGCGCAATAATTTCCCATTTTTGCTTTAGAGCGATGGCAATATCCTTATTGGCAATTTCAGAATTATAGCTATTCTTCAATCCATAAGTAATCGCTTCTTCCAAAGTGAAGGATTGAGGAACGCTATTGGTTGATTCCTGTCCGCTAACAATTGCAGTTAGCTGAAGAAAGAATATTATAAAGATCCTTTTCATTAGTTTTGTATAGTTGGTTTATTGATAATTTTATTGAGGGTGTCCAGTCCTTTTTTAGTAACAATGGCACGCAAATGATATTCTAGATAATTTTCCATTAATTGTGGAACCGAAAATTCTGTTGTATTAAAAATGTCATTGTCTTTAATACTTGTTATTCCAATAAAATAAATCTTGGAAATAAAACTAATAGGAATATCGGGTCGATAAATACCTGTCTCTATTCCGCGTTTTAAATTTTCTACTACACAATCTTGCATTACACAAAATTGCTTACTCTTTAAAAGCTCTGCGATTTTTGGATAATATTTTTTTAATTGATATTGAGGTGAAGCCTGTTCGTTCTTTAAGTGCTGCATCGCAAATTCCTTAATCGCATAAATTTCTTCAATAACATTCATTTTTTGAGCACTAATCTTATCTATTCCGGTAGAAATAGCCTCAAAAATATAAAGGTAAGCAGCCTCTACTAATATAGTCTTAGTAGAAAAATGTGTGTAAATGGTTTTTTTTGAGATCCCTAATTCGTTAGCAATGTCGTCCATAGTCACGCTCTTAAACCCAAGGTTAAGGAACAGTTCGGTAGAGGTTTTTAAAATTTGATCTTTCACTTCAAAAAATTTGAAGCGCAAAAGTAGGGAGGGAAACTTTAGATACCAAAAAAGTTTCCATATTTTTTTGATTTAAATTTGATGAAGATTTATAAATAAGTACAATTATGGTATTTTAGCCAAAAATTTAAAAAATGTTATCAATTTCTCAATACCGCGCGGCTTTTTTGGATCATTTATCGGAAAAAATAACCACTAAAGAGCCCGTGAATTTATATGAGCCTATTACATATATCCTAAATTTAGGAGGCAAACGGCTACGTCCTGTATTGGTGTTAATGACCACCGAAATTTTTGGAACTTCTTATAAGAAAGCATTAGACGCGGCATTGGCCATAGAGGTTTTTCATAATTTTTCGTTGGTACATGACGATATTATGGATTCTGCGCCTTTGAGAAGAGGGAAAGAGACTGTTCATGAACGTTGGGATCTCAATACAGGAATCCTTTCCGGGGATACGATGTTAATAAATGCGTATCAGTTATTTGAAGGTTATGAAGGGCCGATTTTTAAAGAACTTGCCCAATTGTTCACAAAAACAGCGATACAGGTTTGTGAAGGACAGCAATATGACATTGATTTTGAAAGCAGGGAGGATGTTGAGATTGAGGATTATTTAAAAATGATCGAATTTAAAACCGCGGTTTTGGTAGGAGCTTCCCTGCAAATGGGAGCAATTGTGGCAGGTGCCCCGGAAGAAAGCAAAAATGCGCTTTTTGAATTTGGCCGCTTATTGGGAATTGCATTTCAGCTTCAGGATGATTATCTGGATGCTTTTGGAGATCCGAAAACTTTTGGAAAACAACTCGGAGGGGATATCATTGAAAATAAAAAGACCTTTTTATACCTAACAGCCCTTCAAAAGGCTAAAAATGCCGATGCCTCCCAACTGGAGCATCTTTACAGTATTAATCCTTCAGATTCTATTGGAAAAATAGAAGCGATAAAAAGTATTTTTGAACAGAGTGGTGCTTCAGAATTGACCCGGAAAGAAATTGAGAAATACACTAAAAAAGCTTT
>JBDNHN010000476.1:0-3138 GCA_041688725.1 Gillisia sp. | reverse complement strand
TGTTGCCCTTATTACGATACTTTCCCTGTTGACCTTGTCTTTATATAAGAACAATAATCTACGCGCTAAGGCAAATGAATTGCTTCAGAAAAAAAATGATGAACTTACCATAGCAAAAGATAATGCCGAAAAAGCATCTTTGGCAAAGGCTGAATTCCTTTCAACAATTACCCACGAGTTACGGACTCCGCTCTATGCAGTTACCGGATTAACCCATTTATTATTGGATGAAAGTCCAACAGAGAATCAAAAGGAACATTTAAATTCGCTGAAATTCTCAGGCGAATATTTATTATCCTTAATTAATAACATTCTGGATCTCAACAAACTTGAGGCGAATAAAATGGAAATCCTGGATACCTCATTCAACCTGGAAAAGCGCATTTCGAATGTTTTGATAGCACTTAAAAATTCTGCCGACGTCAAAAACACCAAATTGCATTTTAGTTTTGATCCGGAAATTCCAAAAAAATTAAAGGGAGATCCACTCAAAATTTCTCAGATCCTGATTAACCTTATCGGAAATTCGATCAAATTTACTGAAGATGGCGATATCTGGATCAATGTTAAGAAAAACCATCAGGTGGGCCAGCAGTATTTTTTACACTTCGAAATTAAAGACAATGGCGAGGGAATTACCAAGGAAAAACAAACTGCGATTTTTGAAAATTTCACCCAGGGTTCTACGCAAATAAACCGGAAATTTGGTGGAACAGGTCTGGGGCTTTCCATAGTCAAGAATTTATTGAATTTAATGCATAGTGATATTCACTTGGAAAGCGATTTAGGCAAGGGCTCTTCCTTTAGTTTTGACCTTAAGTTTGAGGCTTTTGAAGAGCTCAAAACAGTTCCCGATGAAAACGGAAAGGGAATTGTACCCCTTTCTAACAGCACTATGCACAATAAAAGGATCTTAATTGTTGAAGATAATAAGATCAACCAAATGATTACCCGAAAAATTCTGGAAAAAAATCAGGTGATTTGTGATGTTGCCGACAATGGAACTATTGCTATTGAAATGGTAAAAAACAACGCTTTTGACCTTATATTAATGGATATCCATATGCCGGGCATAAGTGGAATTGAAGCTACTATAGAGATCCGGAAATTTGACGAAAAAATCCCTATTGTTGCCCTTACCGCGGTAACTCTGGATGAAAATCTGGATGAATTTTTTCTGAACGGATTTACCGATATTATACCTAAACCCTATAAAACAGAAGAATTTTTTAATAAAATAAACTTGCATCTTGCAGCCAGTAAAATCCAGGTATAATATCTTGGCATATTGTTTGAATATAGAACGGGTAAGGAAAAGTATATATAAAGAATATATAGTTTGAATTAGCCAAAACTAAAAATGGGGTGCAATGCACCTCATTTTTAGTTTAATACATATCCTTCAATTTGTTGGTCAAATTCCAGAGCCTTGCTGCCAGTAAATTTCATTTTAATAGGAATGTAATACAAATTTGGATGAATTATAACTCCTTTCAATCTCATAAAGTCCTTTTCAGTTGTTAAAACCAATGGAGCTTCCATTATTTGATTTAAATCTCCCTTTGTAAATTTATGATGATCGGGGAAATTTAAATGCTCAAAATCAATTTGAAGCTGATCGAGATAATCGCATAAAGGTTGCGGATTTGCAATTCCTGTAACCAACGTTATTTTTTCATCTGAAATTGAACTTATCAACTTCCCCGGATTTTCACTATAAACCTTGTTACTATATTCTATATAACTGAATAATAATTTTTGATAATTCCTCAGTTTAAGTCTTTTTTTTATTTTGATCTGGTTTTTGATCGTTAGATGTTTTGGGCATTTTGTCACCACTATTATCTGTGCACGTCGAGCACCAGATGCAGGTTCCCTTAAGTTGCCTGTGGGCAATATAAAATCGTCAATATATAATTCATTATAAGTAGTTAAAAGAATATTTAATCCCGCTTTTACTTTTCGGTGCTGGAAAGCGTCATCCAATAAGATTACTTCTGGAGAACAACTCAATTGCAACCTGGAAATCCCTCTTGTTCGTTTTTCATCCACAGCAACTATGGCGCGCCTGAATTTAGATTTAAATTGCAAGGGCTCATCCCCTACCATCTCTGCTGTTTCACCTCCATCCAAAAGATGAAATCCGCTGGAATTACGGCCATAGCCACGGCTTAGTGTTGCTGTTTTATGATTTGCTATAAGTAGCGTGAGCAGGTATTCTATCATTGGGGATTTTCCGGTTCCCCCAACGCTTAAGTTCCCTACACAAATTACAGGGAACGGAAATGAACTGGATTTAAACACCCTAATATCATATAAAAAATTTCGCATAAGCATCACGATGCCATATAATAAAGCGAATGGAAACAGGATTTTTCGAAGTATACTCATTGTTACGAATGTATAATATTTATATTTGAATTAAAATAGTAAACCCATGTTAATTGCTGAGGTTATAAAACACCTGGAAAATTTTGCGCCGGCCGCAACCGCCGAAGATTTTGACAATGTTGGATTATTGGTAGGAGATCCCAATACACCGGTTTCCGGAATTTTAATTACTCTTGATACTCTGGAAGAAGTTGTTGAAGAAGCCATTGCCAAAAATTGCAATCTAATTGTTAGCTTCCACCCCATCATCTTTTCCGGATTAAAAAGGCTGAATGGCAACAATTATGTAGAAAGAACCGTGATAAAGGCCATTCAAAACAATATTTCCATTTATGCCATTCATACTGCTCTGGACAATCATCACCTGGGGGTAAATAAGATGATATGTAAGAAACTCCACCTTACAAACTCCAAAATTTTAATTCCAAAAAAAAACAGCATAAAAAAACTCACCACTTACATACCTACTTCCCAGGCAGAAATGTTACGGAAGAAACTTTTTGAAGCCGGAGCGGGTTCTATTGGAAATTATGATGAATGCAGTTTTAATCTGCAAGGCATGGGCAGTTTCAAAGCTAATGCGGAGGCAAATCCGGTAATCGGGAAAATAGGAGAAACTCATTTTGAAGAAGAAACCCAAATAGGAATTACTTTCCCCAAACATCTTGAAGCTAAAATCTTAAAAGCGCTCTTTAAAAACCACCCTTATGAAGAGGTAGCTCATGAAATTATAGGCCTTGATAATGT
>JBDNHN010000475.1:0-5687 GCA_041688725.1 Gillisia sp. | reverse complement strand
TGCAATATTAGGCTTTAAGTTTTTTTCAATTTGAATTTCCTTTTGTAAATAATCGGTATTCCTGAAGGTCAGCACTATGCCACTAATGGCGTAAACAATCATGATACCAGCAAGGAAAAATCCTAAATATCTGTGTATAACTCTAAAGGTTTGTTCTGTTTTTCGTCCCATAAGTAATGTATTAAATTAGTTGGCCATAACAACCCAAATCAATATGGCAACATAAATCAAATACCAAATGATGTGCATGATATATTTTTTTGCCTTATGAACTGAGCTGGCCATTATAAATCTTTTAATATAATCAGATTAAATTTGTTAAAACAGCCTAAACATAAGTCCCCAGACCGTTCTTACTAACAAACATTATCTATTTTATTGTTGTGCCATTTCCAAATTGATCGTCATTTCGACTTCATCGCCCAAAGTTGGTGTGTCTCCGCCAACCTTATATGCCAAGCGATCTATCGTGCCAGTCAATTTGAGTCCGGCCTTTAGTTTGTTGCTTCGTTGGTCGGTAATGATACCGTTGAGCTTTCCTTCCAATGTTACCGGTTTTGTTACACCGTGCATTGTCAAATCGCCCGTTAGTTTGAACATTTTCTCCCCCGTTTTTTCAAATGCGGTGGTTTTGAAAGTTATTGTTGGATGAGTCTCCGCGTCGAAAAAATCGGTACTACGTAAATGTTCGTTTCTACGATCATTGTCGGTATCAATACTACCCGTCTTTAATTCTACGGTAAAGGATGGCTCGCTAAAGGTATCATCGGCGGTTGCGGTAATGTCGAATTCACTAAAATGGCCTTCGACCTCTGAAATCAACAAATGGGTAATAGCAAAACCGACTTTTGAATGCGCTCCATCTGCCTTCCAAGTACTCTGTGTGGATATCGTGGTCTGAGATTGGGCTTGGGCGATATTTACACTAAGAAGTAAAAATCCGAGAAAAAGTAAATAAAATATATTGCGTTTCATGCGTTCCCTATGTTAGATTATAAAATCCAAATTTGGGGTTTTATATTTAAGCTAAGTTTCTATTTTCTGTAAACGACAGAGGTTACACCATAAACAGCACAGATATAAAAAATGTACGTTTACCTGGCTAATTCTGTCGATGGCGGTTATTAATATACTACCTTAATATAAAATGGTGTTTTTATATCATGGTAACGAAACTATCCTTCTTAAGTAGCACATCAAAAGAGGTAGTATTTCAGATATTGCTGCATATTTTGCTTTTTTTGTTTTTTTCGTTTGATAGATACGAACCGTCGATACAAGAATTTAAAATAGTAGCTTTTATAAACTACGCTCTTGGGGCCTTTGTTATTAATTACGTTTTATTGCCCCGTTTTTTCTATAAAAAGAAATATTTGCTTTTCTTTCTATCAGTAGCGGTCATAGTTACTGCTATCATTATGATTGAAGAACTTGTTCTTGAAGTGATACACTATCCCGATACAAGAGGAACACGATTTCAAGGGGTGATATATAGCCTTTTGGATGTCATGCCGATGATTATGATACTGTCAGGTTTTAAGTTTGCATGGGATGCATCTAAAAAACAATTGGAAGTTGAAGAACTACGCTCCTCTGTCAAGGAGAGCGAACTACAATTTCTGAAATCACAGATTAATCCACATTTTTTATTCAACAACCTGAACAATCTATATTCTTACGCTATAGAGGAATCACCGAAAACGCCCTCCATTATTTTGGAACTTTCATCCGTACTGCGATATATGCTATATGACTGCAAGGAGAAATATGTGGCGCTTCCAAAGGAAATAGATCATCTTAAAAACTTCACCCAATTGAACGAGCTACAGATTGAGGAACGTGGAAAGGTTAGCTTTAAAACCGAAAACATCCAATCGGAGTATTGCATCGCGCCTTTAATCTTGACGGTGTTTATCGAGAATGCTTTTAAGCACAGTACGGCGAGCCAATCAAAGGATATTTCCATTGAGATCGATATCCATGTAACAGACAGCGGGATGTTAGAATTTAAATGTGAAAATTCATTTCGACCTGTAACAAATACTGATAATCTCTCTAAAGGCATAGGTCTTCAGAATGTAAAAAAACGGCTGCTACTCTTATATCCTGATGTGCATGAACTAACCATTTCCGATTCTGGAGAAGTATATACCGTTCATTTGAAAATGCAATTAAAGAAGGACACCGCATGATACACTGCATCATTATCGAAGACCAACCGCCAGCCCAAAGGGTATTAAAAAAATACATCAGAGATATGGGTAATATGGCCTTGAAAGCAACCTTTGCGGATGCCCTTCAGGCCATGGATTTTTTAAAAGCCGAGCCCGTTGACCTCATTTTTTTGGACATTCACTTACCCAAGATCTCAGGTATCGATTTTCTAAAAGCATTGGCACATAAACCACACGTAATTTTGACTACCGCATTTTCTGATTATGCTTTGGAAAGTTATGAATATGATGTGGTCGACTATCTTTTAAAACCATTTTCTTTCGAGCGCTTCGTGCAAGCGGTCTCCAAAGTATCGATTCTGAAATCTGAGGGAGCTAAGCACGTAAATCAAATTGAAAACTCATCTCCACCCGAAGTGATTTTCATTAAATCAGGTTACGAGCATATTAAAATTGATGTTGCTGATATCCGTTTTATACAATCGGATGCTGATTATACGGAAATCTTCACGTCCGAAAAGAAATATCTTTCCCAAGAACCGCTTCGGCATTGGGAAGAATATCTAGACCCAAAAAAGTTTGTGCGTATACACAAATCCTACATCCTGAATACTTCAAAAATAAAAAAAATCATAGGCAACCAAGTGCGTTTGGATGAAAACACCAACCTTCCTATTGGCCGTGCGTATAAGGAAGGTTTTATGAAACTTGTAATAAAATAAAAGCATCCTGTTATGAAAGAATTAAAAAAAGAAGACATCAAACAAGAAGTATTCGACCTCTATGACGATTATGCTCATAATAGGTTAAGCAGAAAGAAGGCTGTTTATGGATAAGCTATCGACCTATGCTGTTGGAGGGCTTACGGTAGCTTCACTCGTGAGTTTCGTCTCACCGGACTACGTAAAGAAAATTCTAATACGGCAAGATGATTCAAGATTGAAATCTGAATTCATTAATTATGATTCACCCAAAGGTGGAGGTTCTATAAAAGGGGTACTTTCAAGGCCAGCTGATTCCAAAGGAAAACTTCCTGGAATTATAGTGGTGCACGAAAATCGTGGATTGAATCCACATATTGAAGATGTTGGGCGACGTGCTGGTTTAGCGGGATTCATATCATTGGCGCCTGATGCTTTGACTCCATTAGGTGGTTATCCAGGAACCGACGACGAAGGTCGCGAATTACAACGCAAAAGAGACCGCAACGAAATGCTAGAAGACTTTATCGCTGCCTTTGAATATTTAAAAAATCATTCGGAGTGTTCAGGAAAAGTTGGTGTTGTTGGCTTTTGCTTTGGGGGTTGGATTTCGAACATGATGGCTGTCAGAGTTCCTGATTTGGGTGCGGCCGTTCCATTTTATGGTGGACAGCCCAAGGAAGATATTAAGAACATAAACGCCCCTCTTTTAATTCATCTTGGGGAACTAGACAAGCGTGTCAATGAAGGTTGGCCCGCTTACGAAGCAGCTTTGAAAGAGAACGGAAAGGAATATCAGGCATACATTTATAAAAATGCCAACCACGGTTTTCATAACGATACCACGTCAAGATACGACAGGGAAGCCGCGGAATTGGCATGGAACCGAACAATCGATTTTTTTGAGGAGAAGTTAAAATAATAACAAGGAAAATATCGTTTAAGTAAACTCTATGCGTTCTATGAAATAATAATTATAAAGTGAACTATAATAAAACCTATATGAATTTCGTAAGTATTGGTTTCGCAGGCATAAAGGGCATCATTACCATTTACCCGCCAATTGGGACTAGAGGATATTACACTCGAGTTAATCCTAATGGTGGAGCAACTGCCTTGGCCTTCGTGATTCATATTGCTTGATTACATAAGCGCTCGGAACAACTCCAAAGAAACGGAGCAGTGTCGTTCACTAGGCTAAAACTGTCGGTTACAGATTTGGAGTCTTATAAAAAGGTTAACAATCCTAAATTTGCTCTTCCATCGAATTTAAAACCAATGACAAGAACAATTCTACTTCTACCCATACTTTTTTTTACAATTTTTTCCTTCGGACAAAGTGAAAATAAAAGTTTTGTTGTAAATCATACCACAGCAATTATAGAACCTGATGGTGCCCTTGACGAACCAATTTGGGAAACTACCAAAAGTACTAGCACCTTTAATCAATATTTTCCGCTCGATACCGTACAAGCACAAAACCAATCAGAAATTAAAATTTTGTATGATGATGAAAACCTGTATATAGGTATAAAAGCTTACTCTATTGGCAAGAACTATGCACTACAATCTTTAAAGCGCGATTATACAGGGAGTGGTAATGACAGCTTTTCATTGCTTTTTGATACCTACAACGATGGCACCAATGCGTTTTTATTTGGTATTAATCCGCAAGGTGTGCTTAGAGAAGGACTCATTTCGAACGGAGGTACTGACTTCAACAATTTGGATCTTTCTTGGGACGTAAAATGGCAAGGAGACTCCAAAATTTACGATGACTATTTTACTGCCGAAATGATCATACCATTAACATCTTTAAAATTTGAAGAAGGGGCAACCAAATGGCGATTCAATAGCTATCGTATTGACACCCAATCAAATGAGCGTAGCAGTTGGGTTAGAATTCCACAAAATCAATCGATTATCAATCTAGCATTTATGGGTGAAATGGTTTTCGAAAAACCCCTAGGTAAATCTAGAAGTCCGCTGGCCATTATACCATATATCAATGCCATATCGCAAAAAGATTTTGAAACCGATGAAGGTTTCAATAGCTTAAAAGTAGGTGGGGATGCCAAGGTTGCTATTGGCAATAGTTTGAATTTAGATTTGACATTAAATCCAGATTTTTCACAAGTAGAAGTTGACGATCAAGTAACAAATTTAACTCGCTTCGAAGTTTCGCTTCCTGAGAAAAGGCAATTTTTTATTGATAATAGCGATCTATTCGCAAGTTTTGGAGATGAACGCTCTGCGAATCCGTTTTTCTCTAGACGCATCGGTATAGCTAAAGATACGGCAGGTAATTCCATAGAAAATAAAATCATCGGTGGTGTTCGTTTAAGTGGCAAATTGACTAAAGACCTGAGAGTAGGTGTTTTGAATATTCAGACGGCCAAAGATGAAGAAAATGAAATTCCCTCCAACAACAATACCATGATAGCCCTTCAGCAAAGGGTGGATCAAGCTAAAAACTTGGGGATAAATGTATCTTTGCAAGAAAAACACTTAGAACTTGGATATAGAATTAGCCCGTTATTTATTGCCCGAAGGCATATTAGTATATTTTGATATAATTAGTCATAATTCATCAGCAGATAAGATTCATTTCTATTTAGAAGAGAAGAATACACTACCCAAAGAATATCAATCAGAAATAGCACAATCCAAAGGCTTCTTACCAGAAATAACTGTTGAAGACTTTCCGCTAAGAGGCAAACCCGTATTGCTCCATATAAAACGTAGGCGTTGGACGCTAGTCGATACAGGTAAGATAGTATTAAGAGATTGGAACTTAATTGCTAAAGGCACT
>JBDNHN010000474.1:0-5628 GCA_041688725.1 Gillisia sp. | reverse complement strand
CAAAATTGAGGTTTGAGGCAATTGCCCAAGCCAATGAGCTGGCCGAGGCAACACAACGTCTTAGAATTGAGATGGCTCAGCGCAAGTTGACTGAAAAAGCGCTCAAGAAAAGCGAAGAACGTATGAGAACTATGTTTGAAGATGCGCCTCTGGGCATTGCCTTAGTTGATTCTTTAACTGGACATATCTACGAAGTCAACTCCCGGTTTGCCGAAATTGCTGGACAAAACAAAGAAGAAATGATCACCATCGACTGGATAAGCATCACGCATCCTGATGACATACAGGAAGATTTATCGAATATAGCTCTTATGAATTCAGGAGAGATTTCAGGATTCAATATGACCAAAAGATATATTCATCCGGATGGCAAAGTCGTTTGGATTAATATGATTATAGCAAAATTAAAGGTTGAAGAGGGAACTCAGTCTCAACATTTGTGTATGATTGAAGATATTAGCACCAAAAAGCGAGCAGAGGAAGCCTTAATTGATAACGAATCCCGCTTGCGCGAACTTAACGCCACCAAAGATAAATTTTTCTCCATTATTGCCCATGACTTGACAAGTCCCTTTAATTCCATAATGGCCCTTAGTGAAATACTTATCGAACAAATAAAAGACAAGGATTATAATGAGATTGAGAAATATGCCGAAATGATACTGTTATCATCAGACAAGGCTGTTAATCTGTTGAGCAATTTAATGGAATGGTCACAATCACAGACCGGACGGTTGATCTTCAATCCTAAACCGTTGGAGCTTTATTCAGTCATTAATGATGTGATCCTTTTGCATACAGAAATAGCAAAACAAAAGTCTATAAGCATTTCTGCAAAACAAAATTCTCTAATCCTTGTTTCTGCCGACAAGGCCATGATTAGCACAATTTTGAGAAACCTGATTTCCAATGCCATCAAATTCACAAATCCGGTGGGAAATGTTATGATTTCAACCCAAGAAAATCAAAAGCAAGTAGTTATTTCTGTTAAAGATTCTGGGGTTGGTTTGACAAAACCAGCAATCGAAAAATTGTTTTGTATTGATGAAAATCATTCAACACCTGGCACACAAAATGAAAAAGGAAACGGACTAGGTTTGATCCTGTGTAAAGAATTTGTTGAAAAACACAATGGGAAAATCTGGGTAGAAAGTAACCAAGGAGAAGGCTCAACATTTTTCTTTGCCATTCCATTTAGTATTGAAGCGGAAGAAATAAGTGTAAAATGTTGAGGTAGTTTTAGAAGATGAAACAAAAAATAATACTCAAATTCTAAAAATACTAATTGCCGAAGACTATGAAACATCGGTGACTCTACTTTCAATTAATGTAGAAAAACTAGTTTGTGCTTTTACTAAATAGGATTGAATATCTTAAAGATATTAATTTCTAAAATAAATTATTGTGTTATCATTAGAATGATAGTTACTATTTATTATGAAAAATAAGCCATTTATTCCGCAATCATCAGATTTTCTATACCATTTACTTAAGGGAAATAGGAAAATGTGTTCTACTATCGCCAAGAATTTTCTCGCCGAAAACCCTTCTATAAAAGACCTGTATGAGGATGTGTTTAAAGAGGCTTTGTATGAGGTAGGAAGATTATGGGAGGCAAATAAAATTACGGTAGCAACAGAACATTTAGCAACAGCAATAACAGAAGGGATTTTAAATGAATTATACGGAGAACTAGATATTCCAGAAAAAAGTACTCATAAAGTTGTTTTAGCTTGTGTTGATGGGGAATCTCATCAGGTGGGTGTAAAAATGGTAGCCGATGTTTTTGAAATGAACGGTTGGGAAAGTTATTTTTTAGGAACAGGAATTCCTATAACAGAATTGGTTAAATTTATACAACAGAAAGAACCTACTGTTGTTGCTATTTCTTTAAGTATATTTTTTAATTACAGAAATCTGGTGGAAATGATTGCAGTTTTAAAAAGTGAATTCCCTAATTTAACCATTATTGTAGGAGGGCAGGGATTTCTGCACAGAAAGGAAGGAAGTTTTGAAAAAGTAGATGATATAAAATATATTTCAGATTTATACGAACTCGACACTTATTTAAAAACAATTTAAATCAACTGTTATGACAAAATCAGAATTATTACAAACTGCACAATTACTAATCCAGCCTAGCAAAACAATGGCTGATGAATACGCTTAAAAAAGAGAATTACTGGGGAATCTACTCAATAAAAAAATGTTAGAACGCCTTGATTTAGATGATATGGTGGGAGAAAACAATGTTGAAATGATGAAAGACAACCACGCTAACCACGCACGTTTTTTAGAATCGGTTTTTTATAGCTATAATCCTGAAGTATTGGTTGATACCGTTTTATGGGTTTTTAGAGCTTATAGGTCTCGAAACTTTCACTCTACCTATTGGGCTGCTCAATTAAATGCCTGGGTTGAAATTTATAAAGAAAACTTGTCCGAAGATTGTTATAAGGAAGTGTACTCTTTTTACAATTGGATGCAGATAAATATTCCTTCTTTTACTGCTTTGGCAGAAGAAGCTATGGAAGATCCTAGTCCTTCTCACTAGAATTTAGTTTTAAAATGATTTTTGAGTAATATTTTTAGTGAAATTATAGTGTGCAGATGAAAATTAGCAAAGTATATCCCGAATGGGATGAATTAATTGATGAAATGAGCTTGAACTCAGCTTCTATTGCCTATGGACTCTTTACTCTTAAAGGTGAATTAATTTTTGCAAATAATACGATGTGTCGTTATTTGGGTACAAATACCACAGAATTAAAACCTCAAAACAACTTTATCAATCCAGACTTTGAGAAGATTGTTGCATACGAGTCCAATTCAGAACTTGTTTTTGAAGGTCTTTTAACTATCGGGGATTATTCCAATAAACACTATGTTTTAAATTCTAAAATCTTTAAACGGAATAAAACTTACTTGGTTTTTGCCGAAGCAGATGTTTTTCATTTGTTTGAGGAAAACGGTAAAATGAGTTCACTAAACCAAGAAGTAAATAACCTTCAACGTCAATTAATTAAGGAAAAAAGAACACTTCAACAAACATTAGATAAGTTAAAAGAAACGCAACAATTACTTATTCATTCAGAAAAGATGAATGCACTGGGGCAAATGATTGCAGGGGTTGCGCACGAAATTAATAACCCAATTGCATTTGTTACCAGCAACTTGTATGAATTGGAAAAATATTCGCAAAATTTTATTACTGCATACAATAGTCTTGAACTAGAAGTTGAAAAAAACGCATCACAGGAACTAAAAAATAGTGTTAAAAGAATTAGAGAGGAAAATGAAATAGACTATGTGACGGAAGATATGACTGAAATTATTAGCGAATCTAAAATGGGTGTTGAACGCGTAAAAAAAATTGTGGAAGATTTACGCAAATTTTCCCGTTTAGATGAGGCAGAAATAAAAAGAATTGATTTAGTTGAAAACATTGATTCAACTATCACAATTGTAAAATCAGAACTGGCAAAAAAGAATATTCAATTCAATTTTGAGTCAACTGATAAAATTTTTATAGATTGTTATCCAGGGCAGCTAAATCAAGCCATTTTAAATGTTTTAGTAAATGCAATTCAAGCTGTAAATAAAGGAGGAAAAATAGCTTTACAAATTAAAGAAGAAGAAAAGCAAGTTATTATTAGTATTGATGATAATGGCATAGGAATTCCTGAAGAAAATTTGTCAAAAATATTTGATCCCTTTTTTACCACAAAACCTGTTGGATCGGGCACCGGTTTGGGTCTAAGCATAACCGATAAAATAATAAACGATTTGCACAAAGGGAAAATTGAAGTGGAATCGGAAGTTGATAAAGGAACTATTTTTAAATTGATTATACCAAAAGAAATAATAAAATGATAGCACAAAAACAACTGAAATTTGAACACAACCTGCTTATAATTGATGATGAAGTTGAAATTACAAAATCGCTTTACAGACAATTCCGAAGGAAATACAATGTGCACATTGCCACTAGTGCTGATGAAGCTTTGCCAATTATGGAAAAAGAACGTATTCAGGTGGTATTGTCTGACCAGCGAATGCCTGGTATGACAGGTATTGATTTTTTTAATAAAATTAAAGATAAATACCCGGATGCGTTGAAATTAATTTTAACAGGATATTCTGATATTGAAGCTGTTATTGGAGCTATTAACGAAGGGCAGGTGTTTAGGTATTTAACAAAACCATGGAATCCTGTTGAGCTTGATCTGGCTATTGATGAAGCCTTTGAAAAATATGAACTCATTACCAATAATAGAAGGTTAATGAGCCAATTAAAAGAGGCCAATCTGTTCTTAGAAAAGAAAGTTGCTGAGCGAACTAAAGAATTGGAAAAATCCAATGTGAAGTTAAAGAACTTAAATATTGAAAAAAATAAATATGTTGGTATGGTTGCGCACGATTTAAGAAATCCTATTGGGGTTGCTTTTTCATTTTCAGATTTGATAATCTCAGATTATTCGGGGTTTTCACAGGCTGAACACTTGCAATTTTTAAAAATTATACAAGAAAGATGTTCTTTTGCGTTAAATTTAATTGAAGGTTTTTTAGATACCTCAAAAATAGAGTCAGGAATTTTAGATGTAGATTTTAAAGCGCATAACTATTGCAAATTTGTACAAGAATGTATTAAACATAACAAGCTATTTGCACATAAGAAATTACAGGAAATAATATTCCAATGTGAATGTCAAGAAAAAATGCTTGTTTTTGATAGAAATAAAATAGAACAGGTTTTGAATAACCTAATAAGTAACGCCATTAATTACTCGCACTCAAACAAAAAAATTTGGGTGAATATTTTTCAAAAAAACAACAGTATAGTTACTCAAGTAAAAGATGAAGGACAAGGAATCCCAAAAGATGAATTAGAATCTATATTTAAGGTGTTTGAAACAGCAACAGTAAAAGCAACAAACAAAGAAAAGTCAACGGGTTTAGGACTTGCCATTGCAAAAAAAATTATTGAAGTACATAACGGTAAAATTTCAGTAGAAAGCACACCAAATATAGGTTCAGAATTTACATTTACCTTACCATTAACTTAAATAAGTAATAAAATTGATTTGTATGCAACTGAAGAAAAAATGAGTTACTATTTTGGTTTAGGCTAACAATAGGCACTGCCAAAGTAATAAATGCCCTATTAATTTGTAAATAAGGCTGTCTAAAAAGGCTTGAAACTGTTTACTCTGAACTTGCCTATCGTCATGCTGAACTTGTTTACTGATCCCTTTATTATTTTATTTCAAGGAATTCGTGCATCTTCGATTTCAGCATTCATCACCCTGATAATTGCGCACTATGAGAACCTAAAATCAAAGATTCCAGCTAGCTAAATAAATTCAGGTTGATGAAATTTTCACTGTTTAGACAGCCTTATTACTCAAAAAGTTCTGAACTTTAAAAATAGTTTTAACGTCTAAACTCATCAATAATATTCAGAATAGTATCTTTGTGTATTGGTTTTGATATGAAAGATTCACATCCGGCTTCCAAGGCTGCATTCTTATCAGATTCAGACGTATAGGCTGATTGTGCTACAATAAGAATTTCAGGTTTCTTGGATTTAATAAGCTTAGTTGCTTCTATACCGTTCATAACGGGCAT
>JBDNHN010000473.1:0-2389 GCA_041688725.1 Gillisia sp. | reverse complement strand
TTACTCCACCGTAACAGATTTCGCCAAATTTCGGGGCTGATCTACATTTCTACCTAGCATTACAGCTATATGATAGGACAATAGCTGAAGCGGTATAGTAGTTAATAAGGGTGTTAAGGATTCTATGGTTTCAGGAATTTCTATTACATAATCTGCCAAATCCCTAACCTCTTCGTCACCTTCAGTAACTATTCCAATAATTTTTCCTTTTCTGGATTTAATTTCCTGGATATTACTTACCACTTTGTCATAATGACCTTTTTTGGTAGCAATTACGACCACCGGCATTTGTTCATCAATTAAGGCAATAGGTCCGTGCTTCATTTCGGCGGCCGGATAACCTTCAGCGTGAATATAAGAGATCTCTTTTAGTTTTAAGGCGCCTTCCAATGCTACCGGAAAGTTAAAGCCTCTTCCCAAATACAAACAATTTGGGGTATTCTTATATTTATCGGCTATTTCTTTAATATGATCGTTGGAGGTTTCCAAAACCCTGGTGATCTTTGCGGGAATCCTTTCCAGTTCCTGTAAATGAAATCTGAATTGGGAATCTGAAATTGCACCTTTATATTTAGCCAATTTTAAAGCCATCATAGTAAGTACGGTAATTTGAGTTGTAAATGCTTTGGTAGAAGCCACTCCAATTTCAGGGCCTGCATGAGTATAAGCTCCGGCATTGGCTTCACGGGAAATGGATGATCCCACTACATTACAAACCCCAAACACAAATGCGCCTTTTTCTTTGGCAAGCTTGATAGCAGCCATAGTATCAGCAGTTTCGCCACTTTGAGAGATTGCAATTACCACATCATTTTCATAAATCACCGGATTTCTATACCTGAATTCTGAAGCATACTCCACCTCCACCGGTATTCTTGCGAAATCTTCAAAAATGTATTCTGCAACCAATCCTGCATGCCATGAAGTCCCGCAGGCAACAATAATAATTCTTTTTGCATTGGCGAGGCGTTCAATATTATCATCTACCCCGGACATTTTTAAAATGCCTTTATCCACCAACATTCTTCCCCGGTAAGTATCCTTGATAGCATTGGGTTGTTCATAGATCTCTTTCAGCATAAAGTGATCATATCCGCCCTTTTCTATTTGTTCAAGGTTCATTTTTAATTCCTGAACATAAGGATCTACAAGGGAATCATCTTGAATCTTTCTTACTTGAATTGCTTTATTCCGTCGAATAACGGCCATTTCACCATCTTCCAGGTAAATAACATTACTGGTAAATTCAATAAATGGCGAAGCATCGGAAGCGATAAAAAATTCATCTTCTCCAATTCCTATTGCCAATGGGCTCCCAAGGCGGGCTACTATAAGTTCGTTTGGTTTTCTTTTGTCAAAAACGGTAATGGCATAGGCTCCAATAGTTTGGTTAAGCGCAATTTGAACTGCTTTTCCCAATTTTACATCTTCCTTGACCATAACATCTTCAATGAGGTTTATCAAAACCTCGGTATCAGTATCAGATTCAAAGGTATATCCGCGTTTGACGAGTTCCTTTTTAAGGGCTGAATAATTCTCAATAATCCCGTTATGAATAATAACCAAATTTCCCGAATTGGAATAATGTGGATGGGAATTTACATCGTTTGGAACCCCATGCGTAGCCCATCTTGTATGTCCAATTCCTATGTTACCTTTTGTTGAAGTGCCTTCTTCAAATTTAGCCTTGAGATCTGCAACTTTTCCTTTGGTTTTACAAATATTTAGATCCTTCCCATCGAATAAAGCAATTCCGGCACTATCATATCCTCTGTATTCAAGGCGTTGCAATCCGTTTAAAACTATTGGATATGCATCCCTATAACCTATATATCCTACTATTCCGCACATATCTTAATTGTTTGTTTCTGAATAAAAAATATTTAATTTGAGCCTTTTGGAAACATCTGCCGCCAGATTACCATACAACACGGTTCCTTCCGGGCTGATAACTGAAGAAGCAGGAACCCTGTTAATCCCGTCTAAAGGAGTTTTCAAGGCTGAATTTCCAATCAGGTTAATATTTTGAGTAACCACCAAACCTAATCTTACATTTGTAAAATCCTTGTTCAGGATCCTATTTACATGTTCGGTAATTCTTAATTTATAACTTATTCCATTTTTGTCCTCATTCCTGACCAATCTCCCGGAATGTGATGAAACTGAATTTAAAGGACCAGCCTGATTAAAAGTTTGGTCAAAACTATAATCGATCAATGGCTCATTGGTATCCAGATTGTATAAATAGATACGTTCCGGCTCTGCTTCCCCGCCTTGTATTTTATCCTGGTTGACATAAAATATCAAATTAGCTTCATTAATAAGCCAGTTATTTGCTCTTAACTCTTCTATTTCTGCTTCATCTTCAAATAGCTCTATAATGACCATG
>JBDNHN010000472.1:0-2687 GCA_041688725.1 Gillisia sp. | reverse complement strand
TGCTTTTGTTATTTGACGGAGAATTTAGTGAGGCTTTCCGGATGTTCCCCGCTATTTATTCCGTTTTGATTTTGTTGATTTTCGTTCTTTATAATCTGTTTTATAAATTTAAATATGATTTCAGTATAAAAATTGGACTGATTTTAATTAATGCAGGAATCATTCTTATAAATTATGGAATCAAAATGATCCATTTCTTTAACTAACTTCAAACTAAAAATTTAAAAATTCGTTCATTATGGAAATACAACGACAAGAATTACCCAATTCGACGCTTATTTTGGTTTTTGGAATTTTATCTATAATTGGCTGCTGCTGTTATGGAATTATGGGATTGGTTTTTGGGATCATCGCAATGTTAATGGCTCAAAAGGCTACTAAAATTTACAATGAAAATCCTGAAATGTACAATGGATACCAGAATGTAAAAACAGGAAAAATTTTGGCTATTATTGGAATTGCTTTAAGTGCACTCGTATTAATTATTGGTATAGTATCTTTTATAATTTTCGGTGGATTGGAAGGAATTCAGGAAATCCAGCGTGAAATGTTGGAGTAATAAGAAGATAACCTCCGGTATGCTAAAATCGTTAAAACTCTTAGAATAGTTTTATACGCATAATTTAAACCCACGATAAAGATCGTGGGTTTAAAGTTCGAATTTCTTCACTAAAAAGTGATAAAATAATTTTCTATCGGCCGCTTGATTTTAGAAATATCATCTTGTAAACTGCACCTATTTCAGCAATTCCATCAATATGTCCATGGTAACTTTTTCCTGCTCTCCGGAAACCATATTTTTAAGCCCATAGACTTGAAATTTTATTTCTTCAGGCCCCGCCAAAACAACAAATGGGATCTCGCGTTTATGAGCATAGTTCATTTGCTTTTTCATTTTAGCAGAATCAGGATATAGTTCAGCAACTATTCCTTCGTTTCGCAATTTCTGAACAGCTTTTAATCCATACAATGCTTCCTCTTCCCCAAAATTGATAAAAAGCACTTTAGTTGTTGAAGTTACTGTTTTTGGAAACAGGCCTAATTCTTCAAGGACCAGGTAAATTCTGTCCAATCCAAAAGAAATCCCCACCCCGCTCATATTTTTTAATCCAAAAATTCCTGTGAGATCATCATAACGTCCACCACCGCCTATGGAACCCATATTTACCTTTTCAGGTGCAGAAACCTCCAATATTGCACCTGTATAATAATTAAGTCCCCGGGCCAAAGTAACATCCAGATCCAAAATGGCAGTTTTTAATGGCATTTCTGAAATTGCATTTTGCAAAAACTGCAATTCTTCAATTCCTTTTTTACCTACTTCAGAAGAGATTAAAATCTGACTCAATATTTCAATTTTTTCGGTGAAGGTGCCCTTCAACCCAAAAATAGGTTGTATTTTCTTTAAAGCTTCTGCAGAAATGCCTTTATCCAACATTTCATTTTTTACTCCCTGCTCCCCTATTTTGTCCAGCTTATCCAGGGCTACAGTGAAATCGATCAATTTTTCCTGTTCCCCGATCACTTCAGCAAAACCGGAAAGAATTTTTCGGTTATTAATTTTAATGCTAACGCCTTCCAATTTTAAAGATGAGAATACGGTGTCGTATAATTGTATAAATTCAACTTCCTGCCATAAACTATCGCTGCCCACAACGTCTGCATCACATTGGAAAAATTCCCTGAACCTTCCTTTTTGAGGCCTGTCTGCTCGCCAAACCGGTTGGATTTGATAGCGCTTAAAAGGAAATTCCAGCTCACTTTGATGTTGCACCACATACCTGGCAAAAGGGACTGTTAGATCATAGCGCAAGGCCTTCTCGCTTATGGAAGCTGTTAACTTCAGGCTGTCCTTTTCCTCTAATGCCTTATTATCAGCTTTATTTAGGAAATCCCCGGAATTCAGGATCTTGAAGATCAACCGGTCACCTTCTTCCCCGTATTTCCCCATGAGAGTTTCTGAATTTTCAAAACTTGGCGTTTCAATAGGCTGAAACCCAAATTTTTCGAATTGAGATTTTATAGAATTGATAATATAGGTTCTTTTTGCTACCTCCGCAGGTGAAAAATCCCTGGTTCCTTTTGGGATTGATGGTTTCTGTGCCATATTGAATATTTATTGTACTATACTGAAATTATCATTTTATATCTCATCCTATCTTTAACACTGTAAGATATCGCGATTTTTAAAGTGCAAATATCTTAATTTTTGAACGAACCCAAACTAATTTCAATTTTTAAGTAACATTCCGGTATCTTGTTAGTCTAATAAATGCGTTTGATATTTTAATTATGTTCCCACTATTAAAGGAAAATATAAGGATTGCTTTTGATTCTATTAAAAGCCAGATCCTAAGGACAACACTTACTGTTTTGATTATCGCCATCGGAATTACCGCTTTAGTTGGTATTTTAAGTGCGGTTAGTGCCCTGGAAAACACCATAAGCAGTGATTTTGCCTCAATGGGTTCCAATACCTTTAATTTGCAGCGCTACGAGTTTACAACACATACTCGAGGTGGCGGAGAAAGAGAAAAAATAAATCCCATAATAACATACCGGGAAGTGCGGGAATTCAAGGAAACATATAGTTTTCCGAAAACCCAAACTTCAATCTCATTTACGGGGACTTCCACCGCTGAAGTTAAATATGAAAGTGAAAAAACCGATCCCGAAGTTTCTGTATT
>JBDNHN010000471.1:0-3370 GCA_041688725.1 Gillisia sp. | reverse complement strand
GTCTGCATAATCGAAGACCACGAAACCTTGCATAGAAGAACTTTTCTTTACCAGGAAGGGTTGTACGCTGATGCTTTTTGGCAGTTCGGTGTTGTTGTATACAGAGATGGCTCCACAGTTCACTGTTCTTGAGAACTTATTGATATTAAAGAGTACAGCTTCAGAGATTTCACCCCCAACATTGTCAAAATATACATCTACACCTTCAGGACACGCCTTTGCAATGGCTTCGTTCATGTTTTTGGCAGTATTGTAATTGATTGCTTCATCAAATCCGAATTCAGATTTGAGCATTTCCACCTTTTCATCGGTTCCGGCAATACCTACTACCCGCAATCCAAGGATCTTACCAATTTGACCTACTACACTTCCTACAGCTCCCGCTGCACCTGATACAAGTAGGGTCTCGCCTTTTTTAGGTCTTCCTATCTCTGTTAGTCCCAGATATGCGGTAAGCCCTGTCATACCTAGAACTCCAAGATATGCAGAAAGAGGTGCTTTTTCAGGATCTACTTTAATAAGTCCATCGGCTTTTGCTACTTGTGTTTCCTTCCACTGTAACATCCCGGACACGTGATCCCCTTTACTGAAATTCCTGTTCTTAGATTCTAAGACTTCTGCAATAACACCGGATGCAATTGGCTTATTGAGCTCAAATGGCGGAATATAGGACGGAGCATCGCTCATCCTGCCTCTTAAATATGGATCTACAGAAACATATTTAGAGCTTAACAAAACTTCTCCTTCCTGTAATTCAGGTATTTCTGAAGTGGTAAAGTCAAAATCTGTCAACTCAGGCTTTCCTTTTGGTCTGCTCTTTAAATTGATTGTTCTTGTTGTGTTCATAGTTTATTTATTAGGTTAATTCATTTTTTAAAACAAGGTTTAAGTCTTATTTAGCCTTGTTTATGTATGCTTTCCTAAAAGGGAAAGTTTATATGGAAAATAAGGCTTCCATATTGAGTGAAATATTAATCGGTATAAGCACCGGAAGAATAGGTTAACTCATAGCTGTGAGTATAAATTTCAAACACAATTCCAAACGGATCTTCTACATAGCACATTTTAAAAGGCTTATCATTTGGATAATATTCCCTTATAGGCATACGCTGTTTTCCGCCTAAGGAAACGATCTTTTCTATCAACTCTTCAATATTTGGATCCTGAATACAAAAATGGAAAAGTCCTGTATTGAAAGGATTGAATTCCGGAGCTTCTTTTACGCCATGCGGAAAGGAGAATAACTCGATCCCTATACCATCTGAAGTAGACATATGGGCGATTTCAAACTCTTCCCAATCGTCCCCAAACACATCTATGCACATTTGGCCTATGGCGGTATCTTTTTCTTTTTTCACCTTAGCAGGCTCCATGATTATATACCAGCCCATTACGTCTTCATAAAACTTTACTGCCCTTTTTATATCTGGTACAGTAATTCCAATATGGGAAAATGATTTTGGGTAAGTTTCTTTCTTTTTCATAATTTTCTATTTTCAATTAGTAATCCACATATTGCAGAATACATCTGTTTAAGATTGTTTTTTAAGAGAAACGAACAGCTTTTTCAATTGGAACCTCACCAGCCAGAATTTCAAATACCTGGTTTTGCATTACACCGTCTTCCAAAACTTCAACGAGGGTTTTGGCCACATCTGCCCTTGAAATACTTCCCTGAGTTTCTAATTTTTCTTTGAGTTGAATTTTGCCTATGCCTTCTTTATCTGTTAGACCACCAGGTCGCACAATACTATAATCTAAACCACTGGCTTTTAGATAATTATCAGCATTTTGTTTTGCTTTCAAATAATCTTCAAGAACATCACTCACAGAAGGATTATCTGCTCCCATGGAGCTTAGCATAACGAACTTTCCGACTCCTGAATCCTTAGCAGCATCTGTTAATCGTTTTGCTCCTTCCTGATCTATTCCTATAACATTTATATTTTTGGATCCCGCAGCAAAAATCACTTTGTCCACATCTTTGAATGCATGACTTAAATCTCCCTCCAAATCGGCCAGAACGGTTGATACATTCTCCTTTTCAAAATGGTCTTTTTGATCCTGTTTTCTAACCATGGCAATAGGCCGATAGGTTTCTGATTCATTTAATAAATTGACGATAATTCTTCCTGTAGTACCGTTCGCACCGGCAACTAATACATTTTTTTCTTTACTCATAATATTTTTTTTGTTCAAAACACAATCGATAACAGCATAAATTTTATGCACCGTTTAGGATAGGTTTATAATTACTTTTCCCTTTGCTCTGCCTGTGGCTAAGTATAAATAGGCTTCAATACTTTCTTCGAAAGAATAAACCTTGTCAACTACCGGCTTTATCTTCCCATCTTTAACCATCGTTGAGAGTGCGTCCAATTGCTCGCCATTGGGTTGCATCCACGTTAGTTTATAAGTAGCTGATTTTTCACTGATCCGGTTTGATAATTCTTCGGGCAATTTATAATCAGTTATGCCCATAAGCTTTGCAGTTTCTTCATCTGGAGCGCCTGTTATGGTAGCTACTCTTCCTCCCTCTTTGATAATTTCAAAGGCTTCTAAAGTGTAGTTATCTCCTAAGGTGTCAAAAACAATATCTAAATCTTTGGCAATCGTTTTGTAATCTTCAGTTTTGTAATCGATCACGCGGTCGGCACCAAGGGCTTTAACCAGTTCTACATTTTTAGTGCTGGTGGTAGTGTAAACAAAGGCTCCTTTAGCTTTGGCATATTGAATTGCAAAACTGCCTACACCACCGGAGCCTGCTTGAATAAGCACCCTGTCGTTTTCTTTCAAACCAACGCTTTCCAAAGCCTGAATTGCAGTGAGTCCTACCAATGGCAAGCCAGCGGCTTCTTCAAACGAGATATTATCGGGTTTTTTGGAAACCACCGCGCTCTCAACAGCTACATATTCCGCTACTGTACCCATTTGTTTTTGAGGTACCCTGGCATACACCTCATCCCCCAATTTAAAGTTGGTGACTTCCGTACCTTTTTCCACAATCACACCGCTCACATCAAAGCCAATCGTGCTGGGAAATGACAATGGGACCATATCTTTTAAACCACCACTCACCAGTTTGAAATCAATTGGATTGAGCGACGCTGCTTTGGTTTCAATAAGAATATTCGTAGCGTTGATTGATGGCTTTTCTATTTCGTTTATTGACAAACCGTCTTTAAGTTCGCCGTATTTTACTATTTGTAATGCTTTCATAATTTCTTAATAATTTATTTGGTTCTACCATTATTCGTGTGGGTAAAGGCTTAATCCTCCATGAAAAAAGAGGATTGCGCTTCTAAAATTTTTAAAAGTTCTGTAGCCTCTACCTACCGTTTTTATTTCCTGTATTTTTCCATTTAGTCTT
>JBDNHN010000470.1:0-2521 GCA_041688725.1 Gillisia sp. | reverse complement strand
TGAAATCATGAGATCTTTACAACTTTGTTGTTTGACCGTTGTTTTTTATATAGCAGGCACCTGGATTTTATTTTCCCAGGGTGACAGATGTGCTTCCATTCAGCCTTTTTGTTCAGGAACTACTGAGTATATATTTCATAATTCAAATCCCGGCAATAGCAGCGTTTCTTCCGCAGAGTCCGGACCGGATTATAATTGTCTGGAGAACCAATCATATCCGGCATGGTTCTATTTGCAAATTGGCGATTCCGGCACTCTCAATTTTGAAATAAACCAAAATGTTAATCCTGATGGTTCCGGAGGCACTCTGGATGTAGATTTTATAGCCTGGGGACCTTTTACTGCGGGGGATAATTTGTGTAGCAATTCTTCGCTTTCTTCCGGAAATATAGTGGGATGCAGTTATTCAATTGAAGCAACTGAAAATTTTGATATAAACAATGCCAGGGAAGGAGAAATCTATGTTGTAATGATTACTAATTTTTCATTGAAACCCGGGTTCATTAGCCTTCAGCAAACAAATATTTCCGATCCAAATGCAGGCACTACAGATTGTTCCATTGTAAGTATTTTAGGAGACGATAAAAAAATATGTGGTGAAAACTCTGTCGATTTGGAGGCTAAAAACGTAATCGCTAATAGCTTTGAATGGTATATTTTTGATGATGTGTCGAACGATTTTAAAATTATTCCAAATGAATCAAGTGCAAATCTAAGCGTTTCAGAGGCGGGGCGTTATAAGATAATTGTTGCCGGGACAGGGATAACAGATGAGGTATTAATCGAATTTTTTGATTTGCCGGAGGCCATAAAACCTTCTGATCTTTCTGGGTGTAGCAATGAAACTTCCGCCATCTTTGATTTGACAATTGTCAAAAATGAATTGACTCAAAATTATGCGAACTCCATAAACACCTTTAAAATTGATTATTATGAATCCCCGGTTAATTTTGAAAACGGAATATCTATAGAAAATTCAACTGCTTTTGAAGGTAGGAGTCAACAGGAAATTCTTGCCACCATAACCAATCAAACTTCAGGCTGCACCTCTTTGCCGGTGTCTTTTAAACTACTTGTTCAGCCGGTGCCGGTAATAATTTTAGATGAAACAACTATTTTATGCGTTGATTTTAATGGAAATATAGTGACTCCTGTTACTTTAGGTCAGGATTTAGGAGCGGGATATACTTATAAATGGACTCCTGCAAATGATCCTGACGGGGATGGAGTGCAAAATCCGAACTTCAATATTAATGAAGTGCCAGAGGAATCAAATATTTCGATTTTAATTACAGATAATATTTCCGGATGCTCCAGCACTTTTAGTACAGAGATAAAAGTTTATTCTGCTCCACAGGAAGTTTCTGTTCAAATTTCCGGAAACGATTTTGACGGTGGATATGTGGCTAGGGGAACTGCACTTGGCGGAACTGGTGATGACGCAACATATGAATACAGGCTTGATAATGGTTCCTGGCAGTTACTGCCCTCTTTTGCTTCAGTGCCCGCAGGAATCCACACAATTTCTGCCAGGGAAATTAATGGATGTGGGAGCGCAATTTCTCGATCATTCAGATTAATTGGATACCCACGGTTTTTCACGCCAAATTCGGATGGTTATAACGATACCTGGAATGTGATAAACGATTCAGAAATATCTATTACAAAAGTGCTTATTTTTGACCGGTACGGAAAACTATTAAAACAATTAGATCCAACTGCGGGCGGATGGGACGGAACTTACAATTCACATGTTATGCCGGGAGACGATTACTGGTTTTTACTGGAATATAAGGATGCCGATACGGGGATGCAAAATAAATTTAAAGGTCATTTTACTTTGAAGAGATAAACCTGAACTTGTGAAATTTAACTTTTTGTCATCCTGAACGAGCTTTTGGGTGAGGAAGAATTTCTACTATGAGTGAGCCTTGATGAGTAATACAATTAGGGAAAAGAGTTGCAAACATGATTCGCCCAATGAGTAAACGGGATTCTTCTCTGCGTTCAGAATAACATGCCGGGGAGTTTTTTGTCGTTGTTCACGAGCCATTCCCCTTATGAAAATTGACACCTTGGACTAAAAGGTTTCACCTAAAAACTGCAAAGCGCAAATAAAAAATATTTTCATATTGTCACTGTTATTTAGGCATGGACAATGGACAAATCTCAAACTATTTCACAACTTCAAAACTGGTTAATTTCAAAAGCTACAGTCCAAAACTTAAGGAAAGGATCACGTTCGAGAAATCCCTGTCGATATTTGCCGTATTGGTCAATCCTACCTGGTACAATTGGGGGTTATCTGTTCTGGAAGAATTATCGTAGGCTAAATCTACTTTTATATTGCCAAAATTATATCCCAATCCTAGGGAATATCCCTTCAGGTCCCCAAGGCTAGTTTCATTTTTATAAGGACTTTCCTCAAATCTATATCCGCCGCGAAGGCTCCAGTCCTGGATCCGGTATTCTCCACCAATTCTATAGGTAGAAGCCGCTTTTAAATTATCGGCAATTTGGG
>JBDNHN010000067.1:0-3991 GCA_041688725.1 Gillisia sp. | reverse complement strand
TAGGTTTCTTTCAGATATTCTTCCATATCTGCCAGGTCATAGGCTATTTCTTCCCTTCCGTGCTTTCGGGCGATAAAACTCGGGATATATTCCATTGGTCCCGGCCTGTAAAGGGCGTTCATCGCAATTAAATCGTCAAAAACGGAAGGTTTTAGATCCTTTAAATGCTTTTGCATTCCGGGCGATTCATATTGAAATATCCCCACGGTTTCTCCCATTTGGAACAATTCGTAAGTTTTCTCATCATCCAGGGGAAAACTGTCCGGATCCAGATCTATATCATGTCTGCCCTTTACAATTTTTACCGTGTCCTTTATAAGGGTCAATGTTTTCAGACCCAAGAAGTCCATTTTTAACAAGCCTGCACTTTCCACCACCGAGTTGTCAAACTGGGTGACATACAAGTCTGAATCTTTCGCCAAGGCTACCGGCACAAAATTGGTGATATCACTTGGGGTGATTATAACCCCACAGGCGTGAATCCCAATATTCCTGACAGTTCCCTCAAGGATCCTTGCCTGGTTTATGGTTTGGGCCTCCAGGTCTTCTCCATCGGCTATATTTAAAAGCTGATTTACTTTATCTAAATCTTCACTTCGGAAACTTTTCTTCAATTCCTTCTCAGTCAGCCCGAAGATTTTGCTCAATTTTCCCATTGTAGGGATCAATTTCGAAATCCTGTCGGCTTCATTTAAAGGCAGATCCAAAACCCTGGCGGTATCGCGAATAGCCGATTTTGCAGCCATCGTTCCATAGGTGATGATTTGCGCAACCTGGTTTGAACCGTATTTCTTGATCACATAATCCATTACCCGACTTCGGCCTTCGTCGTCAAAATCAATATCTATATCGGGCATACTTACCCTGTCCGGATTTAAAAACCTCTCAAAAAGCAGATCGTATTTAATTGGGTCGATATTGGTGATCCAAAGGCAATATGCCACCGCACTTCCCGCCGCCGAACCACGTCCGGGACCTACCGAAACATCCATTGAACGGGCCGCCCTAATAAAATCTTCTACAATAAGAAAATACCCGGGATATCCGGTATTTTCTATTACCGAAAGTTCAAAATCCAGCCTTGTCTTAATGTCTTCTGAAAAATCCCCATATCGTTTTTTGGCTCCTTGGAAAGTCAGATGTTTTAAATAGGCGTTTTCCCCGCGTTTTCCTCCGTCTGATTTATCTTCTTCAACTAAAAATTCCTCAGGAATATCAAATGCCGGCAAGAGTACTTCCCTTGCAAGTTCATAAGGTTCAATTTTATCTACAACTTCCTGAATATTGGAAATAGCCTCGGGCAAATCCTTAAACAAGGATTTCATCTCCTCATCACCTTTGAAATAATATTCGTTATTGGGCAATCCATATCTGTAACCGCGTCCACGTCCTATTGGTGTGGCCTGCTTCTCACCTTCTTTTACGCAAAGTAAAATATCATGCGCGTTGGAATCTTGTCGCTCACAATAATAGGTGTTATTGGTGGCAACCAATTTCACCTCGTGTTTTTTAGCGAATTCCACTAAAACAGTGTTCACACGGCTTTCTTCCTCCTGGTTGTGCCGCATCAACTCTATATATAGATCGGCACCAAAAGTTTCCTTCCACCAGAGCAAAGCTTCTTCGGCCTGATTTTCCCCAACATTTAAAATTTTTCCCGGAACCTCCCCGTTTAAATTTCCGGTTAATATGATTAGATCTTCCTTATATTTTTTGATGACTTCCCTGTCTATCCTCGGCAGATAATAAAATCCTTCAGTATAGGCCAGGGAAGCCATTTTTGCCAAATTGTGATATCCGTTTTTATTCTTGGCCAGGATAACGATTTGATACCCGTTGTCTTTTCTGGTTTTGTCGTGGTGATCCTCACAAACAAAAAATTCGCAACCCACAATAGCCTTTAGGTCCTTTGCTGTTGCCGGCTCATTATTGGCAATCGAAGCTTCGTTTTTTGCTTTAACAGATCGGTTAAAGCTTCCAACTTCTTTTACAAAATGAAAGGCGCCCATCATATTTCCATGATCGGTGATGGCAACAGCAGGCATATTTTCTTTGGCCGCGGCTTCCACCAAAGCGGCAACACTCATAGTAGACTGTAAAATGGAGAACTGGGAATGGTTATGAAGGTGGGAAAACCTAACCTCATCGAGTTTTTCTAAATTTTCCTGAATTTCTTCAGTGGAAATTTTCTCCGGCTCCTGCTCCTTCTGAAATTTTTTCCTAATCGCTTCTGAAGCTTTTTTGAGATTGATATGCTTTAAACCTATCAACTTAAGCGGCTTCGGATTTGCTTCAGAAAAATTTTCAAAATAAGATGCGGGAACATCCAGTTGCTCTTTGGTAAAAAATTCTTTCCTGATCAATTCCAAAAAACAGCGCGTGGTTGCTTCTACATCGGCGGTGGCATTGTGCGCTTCGGCAAAAGCTTCAGAAAATAATTCCTTGTGAAGTTCCGCCAGGGTAGGTAATTTAAATTTTCCGTAACGACCTCCCGGCAACTGGCATAATTTCGCAGTCTTTTCCGTACAGGTATCCAAGAAAGGAAATTTTTCCAAAGGATTTTTAAAACCTCCCCTCAGGAATTCGGCACCCATAATATTCACATCAAAACCCACATTCTGGCCAACAATGAATTTGGCTTTTCCCAGAGCGATTTGAAATTTTTCCAGCATTTCCTGCAATGAAATCCCATCTTCCTCAGCCAACTCTGTTGAAATTCCGTGGATCTTTTCGGCATCAAAAGGAATATTAAAACCGGTTGGTTTCACTAAATAGTCCTGATTTTCAACAAGGTTCCCCATCTCATCATGCAACTGCCAGGCAATCTGGATGCAGCGTGGCCAGTTATCAAAATCGGTGAGAGGGGCTTTCCAGTTTTTAGGTAAGCCGGTGGTTTCAGTATCAAAAATCAAATACATGCTTTACGGAATTTTTTTATGCTGCTGATAATCAATGATTAATAACAGGATTATGGGGTGTGAACTATCGGTTAAAAATAAGGAAATTTACAGGTAGTTCTATGATATCTAAGAAGGTTTTATCAACTAATTTTTTTAATAAAAAACTTCAGAAAGATCCCTTCATAATTCTGAAATAAAAGCATCAACCGACAAAAAATTATAACTTAAGCTTTATTTTCCTGAAAAGCTTTTACCTTGTTAAGAACAGCCGCTTGGGAATTACGCTGTCTAAGAACCACTTTCAAAAACAAAAATACCAATAACGCCTTTAAAATCATAATTGTAAAATTTTGAGGTCATAGATTACTTCCTTTAATAACAAAGATTTAAATCGGGCTAAATTTTTTCTCAATTTGCAAGCTTCCTTAATTCTTAAGCCTGAGGATCCCGCTGTTTAAGGGAAATTAGCATCCTATTTTTTATACTTATCTTTAATTCAGAAAATTATGCTCTGAATAAATAAATATGGTATCTTTGCAGACTTATTAATAATTGAGGTCGAGTACCTCCCAAATTAATTTATATGCCTGTAAAAATTAGATTACAAAGAAAAGGTAAAAAAGGGAAACCTTTTTACTGGATTATCGCCGCAGATGTACGTGCAGCAAGAGATGGTAAATACCTTGAAAAATTAGGGATTTACAATCCAAACACCAATCCCGCTACTATCGAATTAGATGTTGATGGAACTGTGACTTGGTTACAAAACGGAGCACAACCAACTGATACTGCCCGTGCAATCCTTTCTTACAAAGGTGTCCTTATCAAAAACCATCTTGCAGGTGGTGTGAGAAAAGGAGCTCTTACCGAAGAACAAGCTGCGGAAAAATTCCAAGCCTGGGTAGACGAAAAAGAAGGAAGAGTAACTGCTAAAAAAGATACTTTGGCCAAAGCCGGAGATGCTACCAAGCAAAAAGCTTTTGAAGCTGAAAAAGAAGCAAATGCCAAACGTGAAGCCGCTGCTGCTGAAGTTGTAGCTGCTGCTGATGCTGCTGCCGCTCAAGTTGTTGCCGAAAAGGAAGCTGCTGCCG
>JBDNHN010000066.1:0-3341 GCA_041688725.1 Gillisia sp. | reverse complement strand
TGATAGTGGGCGGAGGCGCTGCCGGTATGTCCTGCGCCTCAATTTTAGGTTCTGCGATGAACAAGTCCTATGCCAAAAATAG
This sequence comes from Gillisia sp., assembly GCA_041688725.1. Classification (GTDB taxonomy): domain Bacteria; phylum Bacteroidota; class Bacteroidia; order Flavobacteriales; family Flavobacteriaceae; genus Gillisia. The sequence goes on along the minus strand of JBDNHN010000066.1, from coordinate 3,259 downwards.
GAAAGTAGGAATAATCCTTCATCAAAAAATTTCCGATCTTCAAAATGCACTCTTCAATAATGTTTTGGGTTTGCCTGCAGGAACCAAGGGAGAGGTTCTTTTAAAAGATGGCCCCAAACAATTAAAAAAACTCTACCCCAAAATTGTTCAGGTCCCTAAAGAGAGGGTGTTGAGCGTTATTCCGGAACTGTCGGGCTTCACTGTAAAGACAAACAAAACCAGCTATCATTCAAACAAAGTTGTAATTTCTACAGGATATTCAAAAACGCTGAAAATTAAAGGACTGGAAACATATATAATTCCGCATAAGAAATCTCCGGCTGGGAAAAACAGGATCCAACTAAAAAATGAGGATCATCTGGTAGCGCCAAATTTATATGTTGCGGGAACTCTGGCCGGTCACAGGAGTCAGTTTGCTATAGCCTGTGGCAGTGGAGCAGCAGTTGCTACCGATATTTTAACCGAATGGAATAAAGGAAGGCATACTAAAGTACACGATAAATTAAAATAGGGTGAAGTAAGTAATTACGGTAACCGGGAGTGCGGCTATCATAAGAATGATAAATACCCGGTGGATTTTTCTGAAAACCAGGGTTCTTCTTAACTGGTGTTTAAACTTGGGATCTGTTGAAGAATCTAATTGTTCCTGAATGGCTTTCAGGGGAACATTGGACGATTCTACAAAGATTTCCTTCTGTAAAAACAACAACGCGCTGTTATCTAACAGCCTGAAGATTACCGCTATTATATAGAAAAAGAGCGGGGATAACAGTAAGAAAATAGAAGTGTAATCATTATAGGCATCCATATTGACGAATATACTAGTTTGCATTAGATAATTCGATTACTTTCTTAATAATTCGGTCATCGGCATTAATTATCCGTTGAAATTCATCTGAATCGAATAATTGTTCGGCCATACTTGCCTTCAAATAGCTTCTCAACAAAGGTTCATAAATGTCAATTTTAAACTTCAAATTTTCACTAATTGCAAATTCAAAGAAATCCGAGATCATCTTTTTGGTGACGATTTCCTCATTTTGGAAATCAGTTCGGGTTAGGGAATTATAATAAGCCCGGTCTTTTTCCAGCACTTCAAAGACAAATCGGTTTAAAAATCCGCTGCGCAGGATATAGGTAAGGTTTTCCCTTTCAAAATTAGTATCCTTGGGGACAAAAATATCAGGAATAATTCCCCCGCCACCATAGACAATTTTTCCACCCGGAGTCACATATTTTAAGCTATCGGTAACGTGAATGCTATCTGCGTGTGCCAGCTCCCCGTTTTTAAAACGTCTTGAATAATCGTTAAAATAAGATTCATTGCCCAATTTGTAGGATTTCTGAATGGAACGTCCTGTTGGGGTATAGTACCTTGCAATGGTAAGCCTCACGGCGCTGCCGTCTCCCAATTCCATCTCGCGCTGAACAAGCCCTTTCCCATAGGAGCGCCTTCCAATAATGGTTCCCCTGTCGTTGTCCTGTAAAGCTCCCGCTACGATTTCACTTGCCGAAGCGGAATTTTCATTGATAAGAATAAAGATTTGATTGTTTTCAAAAGTACCTTTGCGGTTGGAATAGGTTTCTTCAATAGTTCCCTTCCTGTTTTTTGTGAACAAGATCAGCTTACCGTCTTTTAAAAATTCATCTACAATATTGATGGCTTCAGAAAGATATCCCCCGGGATTGTTCCTCAAATCTAGTGCGATTTTTGTCGCTCCTCTGGATTTTAGTTTAGCCAGGCTTTCCCTGAATTCTTTATAAGTAGTTTCTGAAAAACGGTTTACCTTGATATATCCCAGTTCTTCGGTAAGCATATAAGCCGCATCTACACTTTTAAGCGGCACCCGTGATCTTTTTACATCAAATTTAAGAAGATCCTTCAGACCTTTCCTAAAAACGGTAAGTGTAACCATGGAATCTTCTATCCCTTTTAGTTGGGTTATAATAGAATCGTTGGTCATTTTTTTGCCAAAAAGCTGTCTATTGTTTGCATAAAGAATTCGGTCACCTGCCTTGATCCCGATTTTTTTACTGGGTCCTCCTTCAAGGGGCTGGATCACAACAATTGTATCATTAACATTATAAAAACTAACTCCAATGCCTACAAAATCCCCTTTCATATTTTCGGTTACGCTGGCATATTCCTGTTTTGGTATATAAACCGAATGCGGATCCAGATTTTCAAGGATTCTGTTAACCGTAACATCTACGATGCTGTCGGTATTTACCTTATCCACATATTCATAGTCTATATAATCTATGAGCCTGTTGAGTTTTTCCTTTTTAGGATTGGAAGAAAACAGGTTTTGAGTAGGGGTAAAGTTGAGTTTTGCGCCTAACAGAACCCCTGCGGCACAAGCCAACCCCAATAGAAGCGGAAGATATATTTTTGACTTTTTTTTCAATTGTCCAATTCAGTTATCTGACAGAGTTCTACCCCGGCATTTTTCAAAAACTCAAGTCCCACATTATCCTTATAATCTATATAGTACACAAGCCTTGTAATCCCCGCCTGATGAATGAGTTTGCTGCATTCCTTACAGGGAGATAAGGTAATATACAGGGTTGCTCCCCTGCAGGATTGTGATGAAGCGGCTACCTTTAAAATTGCATTTGCTTCGGCGTGAAGCACATACCATTTGGTAATGTTTTCTTCATCTTCGCAACAATTTTCAAAACCTGTAGGGGTTCCGTTATATCCGTCGGAAATTATCATTCTATCTTTCACAATAAGTGCGCCAACCTGTTTGCGTTTGCAGTGAGAAAGTTTGCTCCATTCCCGGGCGATCCTAAGGTAAGCCTTGTCGTATTTAAGTTGCTTCTTTTTATGCATAATTTTAAAACTGATCCCGATTTCCTTCTCAAGCTTTATTCATATTAATAAAATTAGGCTCTCTAAAGTATTGCAAGGCGTAGATTAAAACAATTTATAGGCGTTAAACTTTTACAAAATCAAATGGATATTATCCCTTAAAATTGGCAAAATCACCCCTATTACTATGGATGAAATTACCAGGATCCAGTCCCTTCTTGTAATATTGAGAATATTCTGGAAAATAAATGCCAGTATAAGTACAGATATCGCGACAATTATAAGGGCTGCTTCAATCCCTAGAGCAAATTCCATCAGTGGGAGAAATTTGTTTTCGGTATTTGATGCGATCATTTTGAAATAGGAAGAAAATCCCAATCCGTGGATTATTCCGAAGAAGGCAGTGGCAAAATATAAAAGACCCGCACCCCTTTGTTTTTCCTT
>JBDNHN010000065.1:0-2415 GCA_041688725.1 Gillisia sp. | reverse complement strand
TGTTGAAAATTCTACATATCACATTCACCTCGCCTAAGCGGTGGAAAATATATGATGATGATGTAGTTGAATTGTTTTCATTTCTAAAGCAAATCTAACTTTTTATTTTGGAAAAAAATGAATTTTCACAAATTTATAAGTTTTCTGATTTAGTTATTTCCTAAAATCAAAGGCATTCCACCTTCTCCAGAACCAATTACAACAACTTTAGCATTAGGAGATTTAGCCAGTTCTACCGTGGCCTGAATTCCTTTTTCCCTAAGAATTTGATCATTTAAAGAAGCACTTAGAATTTTGTTAGCATTCGCTTTACCTTCAGCATCAATTCTTTGTCTTTCAGCTTCTTGTTCAGCTTTAGTCAACCTAAATACATATTCCAGAGATTCCTGTTCCTGACGCAACTTGCGCTCAATAGCTTCCTTGATAGTTGTCGGCAGAGCAACGTCCCTTACTAAAACCTGATTGATTTGAACATACTGATCTTTTAAAAGGAGTTTTGTTTCATCAAAAATTTCCTTTTGAATAACCTCCCTTTTACTTGAATATAATTGCTCTGGTTGATAACGTCCTACCACAGCACGGGCTGCAGATCGAATAGCAGGTTGCAATACACGCTGCACGTAATTTTCTCCTTTTTCCTGGTGAAGTAAACCTAGACTTTCAAAAGAAGGTTGATACCAAATTGAGGCATCTAATTTTATCTCTAATCCATTAGAAGATAATACCTGCATTTTTTCATCTAAAGATTGCTGGCGTACCTCGTAAACATAAACCTTATTCCAGGGAGCTACTATGTGAAAACCTTCACCTAAAGCCGGTTCCTCTGTAACAACACCTCCACCAAAGGTTTTATATAAAACTCCGGCTTGTCCGGAATCAATGGTAACTGTCGATTTTGCGATTAAAATTATTAAAACTACAACTAAAAATAAGATTGGTAAACCAATTTTGGGCAATTTGTCCATAAATAAATTATTAAAATTATTAAATTAAACCGAAATATTTTCTTGCAAACCACTCAGTACTAAGACTTAACATCAGCAAGGCAAGTAAAAATTTCCATGAGATCAAATGTAGGGTTTTTTCACGGTTTTTTTGTACTGTAACGTAACGATTATCAGCAATTAAGCCTGTCACCATGGCTTCCGGATTATTTAGAAAATAAAGCCCCTCCTGATTGTTTTTTGCCAGACTTTGAAGTTTGGCGAGATTCGCCCCAGAAAACTGTTGCTCCACGTTAAACCCAAGAATTGAAAAAGTTCCACTTCCTGAAATTCCGGAAGTTTGTTCTTTGATTTCAAAGCTATAATCACCGGGTTTCAGGTTTTTAATTTGCACTTTAAATTGGTTATTGTATGGCAACATTTGAATTTCCAATACCTCATTTGAACTTAAGTTCCTTATCCGTACTACTAATTGTCCATCCGGATTAAACTGATAATTCTGATCAAAATACTGGGCTGAAATATTAATTTCTTCATTTTCCAGATAAAAGGCTTCAGCCTCAAAAGTGAGTCGATCCCGGTTTTGGGTAGCCGAGAGATATTGAACCAATTTCCCTATAAATGTATCAAATTGGTCAAATGAACCGCTGTTAAGGTAAGATTCTGCTCTCCATTTCCAGATATTTTCGCCGAATAATACTGCTTGTTTTGAAGAATTATTTTGAAAAGTCGCCAGTAACGGAAATTTTGTTGGAATTCCTTCTACTTGTTGAAAAAGCATAGGACTTAAACTTTCATTTTTAAATTTTAAAGATCCAAAAGCATCATCCAGAGGTGGAAACTGACTAAACCCTATGTTTTCAAATTGAAATTGCGAATAATTTTCATTGTAAATGGGAAATATTTCCTGGGATTGTGCGGTGTGAGCCTTACTGAAATTTTGTTGTGCTGAATTGAGGAAATTCCAATCGGTTTGGGTACCGGTTATAATAAAACTATTCAGTTTTGCAGTTGTGATATCTTCAAAAACAGATTTAAACTGATTGTTTGGTTGGTAAATTATAACTAATTGAAAATCATCCAATTCTATATTATTGTAATCCTGAATATATTCAACCTTTGCAAGTCGCTGTTCATTACTTTCTATAGATTTCTTTAACATTCCAAGATCGGGATGAGATACTGAGGTTAGTATCAATACCGAAGTCCTTTCATCTATAACTTCAATGCCGAATTTTCTATTGTTGTTAATTGTGTTTTTTTCTGAAGTTAACGGAGTAATAAACGCTTCATATAAATAGGTTCCCAATCTATTTGCTGTTAAAGTAGTGGTTATTATTTCCGAATTATCTTCAGAATTAAAATCGATGGTTTTTGTAAACAGTACCGAATTTCCCGATTTGATCTCAAATTTGCTTTGTACCTGTGTATTTCCGGAATAATTTACAATTGCCTCTATGGGGAACTTATT
>JBDNHN010000064.1:0-6138 GCA_041688725.1 Gillisia sp. | reverse complement strand
ATTTCAGAAATGCTGATGTCAAGGGATTCTGTATTTATTTTTTGTCTAAAATCGTTGGCCATTGCTGGATTTCGCATGGTCGCAAATACTTTGTATCCTGCTCGACCGAATGCCAATGCTGTTTCAAGGCCGATGCCTTTGCTTGTTCCTGTAATTAGTACTGTTTTCATATATTTCTGTTTTTTGGTTAGTGGAGTTAGTTTTTCTCTGCCTCTGCCAATTTTTTAGTGTCCACATATTGCTGAAAAGCAATCACTTTACCGTCTTTCAGCGTCCAAAAGTGAGCCGCCTGGGCATCGAAGATGGCCCCATTCTCTTTTAATTTGCCTTTGTAACGTAAGGTTGCAAGCACCTGGTCATTAGACATTTCGTGCAGGATTATATCTGCCAGGTTAAAATACTCGTGATCAGCACCAATGCGGGCAAAAACGCCATTTAATACGGCCTCCGGTCCTATATATGGATTGCCATCAGCATAAGAATTACCTTCTGCCTCGTTCCATACAATCTCAGCATCCATAAACCCAAGAACCGAGGGAATATCGCCCGCAGCAAAAGCCTTATATACACCATCAATTATACTTATATTCCCGGGGATTAAAGTGATATCCTTGTCGGAGTTGGTCTCGTTAAACAAGTCCCATTTTTCGTTATATATAATCTCATCCCAGGCTGCAGAGTACATTTTATTATTTTTTTCAATTTGGGCATGGAGCATATTGCAGGATGTTAGAAAGATCGCGATTGAAAAGAGTAAGCGTTGAATTGAATTTTTCATAATTAGAAGGTTTGAATGAATTACTGAACTTTTTTGTAAACTTCCTGATGTGTTATCTTATCATCATCTATGTAATTTAAAGTCAACTGTACAACTCCCGATGGCAGTGTTTTAAATTGAAGATTGCGTTCAGTACCATCAGGTGAGCCCGGATATTCGAAAGTGTTATTGCCTACGTATAAAAAACTTATACCGAACACTTCATTTTTCATCCACAATGATTGATCGTTTTTAAATAAGGTCAGTTTTTTATTTTTATCTGTTGGATGTTCATAAGTACCAGTTAATTTATCCAGTGCTACAGGTTCAACCATTAGTTTGGGCGACATACTCACATCATACTGCACTTTACTGGAATTATCACTTTTTTCCTGCATTTCAAGGATCCTTCTTTTGGCTGTTGGGGATGAAGCCGATAAATCTGAAACGATATGTTCATCACCGGAAAAATACAACTGTGTTATCAATGGTTGGTAGCCTTCGGCAGTGATCATCAAGTGAAAATGCGCAGGCCTTATTTGTCCATTGCCAACATCATAAGGTACCGGTAAAATGGTTTTAAATGAATACTGCCCGTTCTCGCCGGAATAAGTGGTTCCCCGGTAGCGGAAATCATCTGTTGTATTATCATATATACCATTACTGTCGCAATGCCATAATTCTATCTTGGCATTTTTATAGGGCGTTATACAATCATTGTGTTTAATAATACCGGTCAATTCTAATTTATGCCCATTTTCTCCGGGTATTAAAAGGTTGTTTCTTTTTGGGCTGTTGGGGCGGTAAAAAGGCCCGAGTATATCGCTGGTGGTTTCGCAATCACCTGTATATCGATTTCCGTCAAAACGGACAAACCCGGAGGCACTTACCGCTACAGCACTAATGGACATATTTTTAATGAAAATTCTTCGTTGCATGTTGGTGCTTTTAGTGATTAAGTATATTTATGTTTTATATTTAACAGTACTTTTTTAAATGCTTACATCCGGAAAAGGAAGGTTGATAAAAAATGAAATATTTTATTTCTTCATCTCTACCCGAATCAGGCGAATAGTAATAGTTTTGCTTAAATTTTCTACGGAATGTGGCGCTTCTGCATCTTTCCACATGGTCATTGGAAATTGAAGCGGCGGAATTTCCCGGCTATCAAAGATAACATTGCCATCACCGTCATAATCTATAAAATCACCGGCTTCCTGAATGTAAAGAACACTTGGCCATTGATGGTGGTGCAGCGCTTCGGTTTCCCCTGGCGCAAGGGAAACTTCCAGAACACGTACTTTATCATTCTCCATTAAGATCTGGTGATTATTGGGTGCTGCAATAACTGCATCCTGATCTGCAGGCCAATCAGCCGGATTTCCTGTTTTATAAAGCAATGCCTGATCTGTTAATTTTTGTTTCTCCTGGCTAAAAACTGTTCCTATTGAAACAAACAATAAAAACAACACGAGGTGCTTTCTGAATTTTTTCATGATTTTAACTATTAATTCTAACAACTTGTGATTTTATGATTTTCGCATTTTAGAAATTAGCTTTGTAAGAATTTTTATTTTTATCGCGCTTTTCTTATGAGAGTAGCCATATATTTAAATTTCAGATCCCGGGAGGCAAAACCTTTCTGAATTTTTCCAATTTGTGCTTCAGATAATGCTGGTTCATCTAAGGCTCCTCCATTAAATAATTGGTTATAATCCTTGTACATATCCACAGTTATATGTGAGGCGTAAACATCACTTCCAACCGGCAACATATAACGAAGCAAACCCCAATTTCCTCTAATTCCCGCGTCAACCTCTTTTTGATGCATAGGCTGAAAAATTTCTGTTTCAAATTTTTCGTATTTTTCAAAATCTTCATAAGGTACTTTCATTAAATTAATTCCGGCAACTGTGCCTAAAGGCATTTCAAAGTTACCTTTGGTAGTGGCTATTTGTTCAAGAAATACCCGTTTTTCCAGATCTCTTGATTTTGCGGTATTTTCAAATTTTTTATTGAGATCATCTTCAGACATTTCCGGATAAGCTGCTTTTAGAGCAGCCTCAAAATTCCCTGCGTTGCTCATCATTTTTAGAGGATCGTTATAAAGAGTCACCGTTAGGTATTGATATCCCTGGTTCTCACCTCCAGGTTGTAAACTCCACAGATCCCATCCCAAAATATCTCCATTTTTAACCCTTTGTTCCTGAATTTTCTCCCAAAAGGCTTCCGTTTCCATATAAGCTGCTTCCTGCTCATTATCTACTTTCATAAACTCGAATATTAAATAAAGTTTGTCCTGGGCAATAGCATTATTGCCTACCAACATTAAGGCGATAAGGATTAGTAATTTTTTCATGATAGATTGATTTTAAATTAAACGGTTATTTTTATTTCAAGAATTAGATATTTTTAAAAACCCAACTGCCGGTTGAAAAGGAATTCCTAATTTTTGCGACGCCTTCGCATTTTGATAAATGATTTTAGCTTTATTTTTAGGAGCTTTGTTATTCAACATTAAACGAATATCTGAAACCGGATAACTTTCACTGCTCAACAAATAATTTTCACCGTGCAGTCCGGATGTGGTTGCGGCTTTAAACACTCCCATTGCCACATCTCTTACATCTACCAAAGCAAATTCAGTATCATTTTCGTACAACATCTCAATAAACGGATTGGGTGCTATCCTGTATTTAAACAGAAATTGTAATCCGGTAGATGTGGAATCTTCCCGGTTGGACAAAGCTTCCCCCATCACCATCACCGGAGATACTGTCGTGATTTCGAAATCTAAATTAGAATTTTGACCTATAAATTTATCCACCCTTCGTTGGGCGATAAATTTAGCCTGCGCATACGGATGACTTTCTTCACTCATAAATAGATCGTCGGTTTCCCTATATGTATCTGTTGGTGTTTTTCCGCCTGCCGGCATAGGAAAGTTGGTGTTGAAAGCAGCCACTGAGGCAATAAAAACTACTTTTTCAAGTGATGATGCACTGCTTATTGCTTCCAGAAAATTTTCGGTGCCTATTATGGTTGGATCAAATAATTCTGTTTTTGGATTTTGTACGTCGAGTTGAAATGGCGTGCCTCCGTGAATTAGGATTTCGCATTCTTTTACAAACTCTGTTAATGCTGCTTTGTTCTCCACATTTACTTCGCTGATATGCAAATGTTCGGAATAACCCAATTCCATTAAATGTTGATATTTCTCTTTTTTTGAAATATCAATGGTAGAAATTTTTACTGCATAACCGTTCTCCAAAAATGCTTTTGTGATATAGCTTCCAATGAAACCTGAACCACCTAAAATGCCAACTTTTTTCATAAATTTTGGAATTAATTAGGGGGATTTGGGGATTATCTAATTATTTTGGTAGGTAACCAAGATCAGGTCTCATATAGCCCTCCATTACAGTGTATTTGAGGGAACTGCCAAATAGTTCATCCAATGCTTTTTTACCTTCATCACCGAGCAACTCCATAGTTTCTGCCTCTGTTTTTGCATAATCCATTGCATCTTTGGCAGCAATAGATACTAGATAATGTTCGCCGTCTGCGCCAAAACCGCTCTTATAAACCCGGTAATATTCTTTAGCACCTTTTTTTTCAAAGACTTCTTTAACCGCTTTGAATATTTCATTTACCGCAGCACGATTGCCCGGAGCAACATAAAAAAGATAATTTTTTCGATAATTCTGGCCTTCCGGGGTTTGTGTGATTCCATCCGGCATATAGGTGAGTTCTTTATGTAAGGTGAGGACATAATCTCTTTCATTATCATAACATTTGTCCATTTTTTTGAACAAATTTGATACTACTTCTTGTCCCGCTTTTTCACTCAGGTCCTTCCAAACCTTGTAATTAACATCTCCCAGATTTTTTATAGGAGATATAAAATGGTATTTAGAATCATTGGTGGCAAGAGCTATCATACCTGCACTTTGAATATTATGTTGATTGAGAAGTCCTATTGCTTCTTTAACTGTAGCTTCATATTCTGCAGCCATAGATGGTTTTACATCATCTACGTGTATCCAATACATTGGATTGTCCTGCGCGATTGAGATCAGTGGCGATAGCATTAGAAATATTGCCAAAAGCATTGTTGTTTTTAATGTTTTCATAAGTTCATTATTTGAATGATTAGTTATTAATAGTATCTTCAGGTTCTTCCGCTGCAGATTCTTTAGCAACTTTTTTTTCAAGTTCCATTAATTCCAGGGCCATCTTTGTGTTGTTCCAATAGCCGTATTCTTTTACTATCTTTCCATTCACAAATTGAATTGTCATGTGTGATGGTATTTCAAAGAGTTTATTGTTTTCGGCAAGTCTTCCTTGCCATACTCCCCAAAAATTCACCCAGGTTTCCCCATCATCGGTAACCACCATTTCAAACTCCATAGAATCCGGGATATACCCGTAGGAGGAAAGAATCACTGAATTTTTCCTGTCTTCCTCGATGCTTTCTGAAACTGTTCTAGGGTTTTTTTCTATCGCGTTGTAATAGATCTTTGCCGTATCGGCATAATGAACTGCCATGGCTTCCCAATTGCCCATTTCATAATCTTTCAGCATTTGCTTATAGGTATCGATCTCTGGGGAATTTTGGGTGTAACGCACTTCGTTTGTTCTTGGACAGGAAGTAATCAACGCAAAAGTCAGAATGATAAAAATTATATTTTTCATTGCTTCTAATTTTTAGAAACTGCTTCATAAGAAACAACTTTTGGAGGATATACTTAATCTGGGTGAACCCGGTAGTTTTGAGAGTTTTGCGCTTTTGCTGTTGCGGAGCAGATTAAAAAAATTCCGAATAACAGAAATGTCAATTGTTTTTTAATAATTCTCATTTCCATAATCGAATTTGGTTAAAATAAAAACAAATTTAGGTCAAAACTTAGGGAAGAAATAGTACTTTTCTTGCAAAAACTTGGATTTTTATTGTTAATGAGTCTTGAAAATCAAGAAGATAAATGTGTTTTAAGCCGAAGATGGTAAAATGCTAAACGCGTTCTTTTATAAATGCAGTCGGACTGCAACCAAACTGTTTTTTGAAGGCACGAGAAAAATAAGCCTGATCGTTAAACCCGGTTTGGCAGCAAATATCTGCAATGCTACCGGCTTTGAGTTTGAGGAGTTCTGCTGCTTTCTGAAGGCGCATATTGCGCAAAATCTGACCTGGAGCCTGTTCAATAAGCGCTTGTAATTTCCTGTGAAGTTGTGAACTGCTCAAACACATTTTTTCAGCTAATTCTTCCACACTGAAGTTTGGATTGTCAAGGTTTATTCTAATTAACTGAATTGTTTTTTCTAAAAATATTTTGTCAACAGAGCTCGCGGGTATTTCATCAGGAGTAATCGAAAAAGCATTT
>JBDNHN010000469.1:0-3890 GCA_041688725.1 Gillisia sp. | reverse complement strand
ATCGGGATGTAGCACCAGCAAACCAGATTCAATTCCGGCCGCCAGAAAAGCTCGATGTAATCTGTGTGCAGGACTTGCGGCAGAACATCCATATTGTAGTTGTAGAACTTTAGTCATTTATAGAATAAATTACTTTCAAAATAGGTTTTTAATTTTTTCTTGAAATTTTGGTAAAGCAAACTACCATTATATCCCAACCTTGAAAAACTGCCATAATCGTGAATACTGATTGCCCTTGCCATAAACCGGTTTAACGCGATTACATCAGTGTTTTTTAAAGGGAGCCGGTTAATATAGCTGTTGGTAGTAAATACATATTTGAAGCCGGCTTCATTGGCCACTTCTACCAGACTACTGGTATAGTCCCCGTTAGGAAACGCCATTGTATTGGGACAATAGCCTAAAATTTCGGTTAAAATATCGTTCGATATTTTAAACTCTCCAGTAGCTTCTTCAAGGGTATGATTCGTCAGAATAGAATGATTGTGAGTATGATTCCCAATTGTTACCAGATGATGGTCTGCAAACACTTTGAGCTCTTCAGTAGACATTGGGCGGTCCAAATCACTCCAAGGATTAAAGCAGGAATTGCCAAAATTATCCAGCAAATATTGATCAATTTCAGAATGCTTAAATCGTTTTAGATATTCTTGTTCCTCCTGTACCAGTTCCAATGAAACTCCTTCCTGAGTCCTGTACTTATAAACCACATCCCACCAGTAAGAAGTATTTGAGACCAAATTCCTGGTAGTGATAAAGTAAGTTGCGGGAACCTGGAACTCTTCCAATACCGGAAGGGAATAAAAATTATTGTAATAACCGTCATCAAAAGTGATCATCACATACGATTTGTCTTTCTCCAGACCTTTTTCCAAATCTTCCGGAGCGATGAACTGGTAATCTCTCAACAGGAAATATTCTACAAATTCTGATAATTGTTTTTTAGTAATATTATTTTGAGGCGATACATGGCATTCTCTCTTCTGCTGAAGAGACTCATAAACCCCATGAAAATAAAAAATTAATAGTTGATTCTTCTCACTTTTAAACTTGAGAATTAAGGGATTAAAAATATATCCCATTTTATCAATTATTACCGGAATGCTACTATCTATTTTCTGCTTTATATCCATCATTCGTCAAACTTATAAAGAAAACTTAATGGTTTCGTTTTATGGCTTTAACCACGATTGTCATCTGATAATTAGAATCTTTATAGAAAAGTTCACCATCTTTTAACTCCTCTGCGCATATTCCTTCAAGTAATGCTATACTGGTTAAAACATTTCCGTAAAAATCTACCTGAACATTTCCTTTTCCAAAAACATCTTCAAAAGATTTCTGAATTGAAAGTGTAGTGAATCTCCAGTAATCTCCGCATCTGGACATAACATAGGAGGATATTTGTGAAATTCCTGCAACAGTAGCAAGTACCACTCCGCCCTCTTTTAGAAGATGTTTAGTTCCAGCAATAGCATCTTTGAAGTTATAAATAAAATTAAGAGTTTGAGTGCATATAAAACAATCTATTCTATTCTTTGCCAAGGTTAAGGTATCTGTGACTTCCCCAATAATCGTAGCCTGATCAATATCTGCTGTAGCATGAAGTATTTCAAATTTTTCTATGTCACTACCAAATTTCCTAGAATAAAAATCATCTGCAATTTCCAGTGTGCACCCCATTATGGAATCCTTATTATTCTTTGAAAAATCTTCAATAAAAATACGGTCTTATAGGAGTTGTGCCCCTGTCCAATCCAAAACTATTGGAAATTGGAGTTAAAGACCGCAAATTGTACCAGTCTGGTTTTCTTAGTAATCTTCTTAGTCTCTTATCCATCATTTTATAAATTACTTAATCCATATTCCTTTTTTGTTCTTAACCACGATCATATAATATTGAATAGGCGAAATAATGAACCCGTAAAAATTTGCAATAATTGATGCGATAAATAACGAATATACCCCCATATTAAAATGTTTTATAAATAAGTAAACCAAACCTATAAATAGAAAAGGACTGAAAATACTGGACCAAAACTGTAGCCGTAAAGCACTTATTCCATTTAAAAAACTAACATATTTGGATTCCAGCATCATAATACTAAAATAAATAAAACCCCATAAAGATAAAGCAAAATTTATGTTTACCGTTCCCTCACCAAGCCATAGGGTATATACATATCCTGAAAAGACAAGCATAACTACACCAGCCAAAATGAAAAATATATTTAATATGTTATATTGTTTTATACTATTTCTAATCCATTGTATATCGCCATTCAAAAAAGCCTCTGTAGAAGCAGACCAAAATGGAGTTATAAATATCATAAAAGCCATGTTTAGAACCCCAAAATATTTATAGACAATATTGTAATCGGTAACATCCACGGGGCCAAAATTTCTGGATATTATTATATTTGCAGATTCATACTGTACAATACTGGCAATCTGTATAATAAAAAAAACACCTCCTATATTAAACAAACTTTTGGCGTGAGAGAATTTCACTTTGTCCAATGAAGGCTTGTAAGATTTATATTTTCCTGAAAAGAAAAAAATATTGGCTCCAACTAAAACAATGATAGGGGCGGCGCAAAGACCCATACCCAAATATACCAATGAACCTTCTGTGGTAGATACAAGTATTACAATGATTAAAAGGGAGACCACCTGCCCTGTTAGATCTATAAGAGATGCTTTTGCCGGTTCTTGATCTGCTGTAATAATTGTTGTCACAATTCTTAATACAAACTGCAAGCAGAAATAGGTAAAAACAATTACTGCCAATAATGAAATCTCATTAGTGAAATCTGGTGAAACCTTGAGCATATCACTCCAATCCAAAAATGGATTTACCAAGAGAAAAATGCCCCAAATAGCAGTAAATATAATCCCCAGTACAGCATATGTCGTACTTACATAAACCTGAGCGCTTTCATCATCTCCATTTGCTTTGGCCACGGCAAACTTATTTCTTAATCCTTGGGTAAGCCCAATATCAAAAAAACTGAACCAGGCAACAATTGAACTAATGGTCAACCAAATACCATAACGATCGGCATTTACATAATTAATAGTTAAGGGCACCAGCAACAAACTAATTCCAATACTTCCACCTTTTATTAAAATTGAGGCAGCTATATTTTTTTTTGCTTTTATGCTTCGTTCCTGACCATTATTAAGGTATTTCTGAAAATAAGCGAATAAAGACGTGAAATATCTATTCATCATAAACTTAAATTCTATTTTAAGAACAGTGCCATTACTTATTTTCGGGAAGCATAAGCCCCATACCCATAAGTCTGGCTGTATCCGTAGCCATAACCGCTATCTTCCTTTACAAAACCTCTCTTTTTCAACCCATTAAAAACAATTCCTGCATGTTGCAAGTTCTTTTCTTCCTTATATTGATCTAACCTTTGAACCACCTTTTTTGGGGTGAAATTATGCCTAACAACAAGCAAAGTTATCTCACTGAATTCTGCCAATAGGTTGGCATCGGAAACAAGTCCTAATGGAGCAGAGTCCATAATAACGTAGTCGTACTTTTCTGATAGTTTTTTAAATAAAATTTCCAATTTACCATTTAAAAGAAGTTGCGTATGGTCTTCTCCTTGGGTTCCAGCGGGGAAAATATAAAAATTCGGATGCAATTCCGAAGAAACTATAAGTTCTTCAAGACTGGTTTCTTCCTTTAAATAATCAACTATTCCTTTATGGTCATTCAAATTGAAGGTTTTACTGGTATTGGGTTTTCTAAAGTCCATATCCAGCAGAACGACCTTTTTCCCGGACTGGGCTAAACTAAAGGCCAGGTTTTTGCTCACAAAAGTTTTGCCTTCCCCTGACAAACTAGAGGTAACCAGAATCTTCTTTTTTCTGAAGGT
>JBDNHN010000468.1:0-4051 GCA_041688725.1 Gillisia sp. | reverse complement strand
TTAGAAGAGCCGTATGATGGGAGACTATCACGTACGGTTCTGTGAGAGGCTCGGGGTGAAATTCCCCTTGCCTACTCGACACTAAACGTTGGCAATAATATTTATCAAGATTCCAATTTCAATTAAGATTAATGGAAATTTTATTTATAGATTTAAATTTTAAGATTTCCATTTATTAGTAGATAAAGTTTACAGTTTGAAAAGTAAAAAGAGGATGTTCGTAGTTTTAGCTTACGGTTGTGGTGTTTTAGCTGGTGTTTTTGGCATTTTGAGTGCTCATTTTGCATATAAATCATCTGTAGAACCCACGAAGGATGAAATTGAAAAGCAGAAAAAAATAGAAATTGCAAATAAACCTTTTGAACGAAAACCAAATCATTTAAATCTTTTAATAATTCCGTTTGAACCATACGGCCAAAATGGAGGTTTAAATGTCGCCAAAGGCATTTATGATAGAATGGTAGAATTTAAAAAAGAAAAGAAACTTGAAAATTTATCTTTAAAATATTACGATATAATATCAGTTTCCGATATAAACCCAGAGACTATAGAGACAATAGGTAAAAAAGTAAATGCTGACTTAATAATCATAGGCAAATATCAAATCAAAGATTTGGACGAGTCAATTGCACAAATAACTCAAATAGATTTGAAGAGTAGCACTGAAAGATTTGATAATGAAGAAATAATTAAGTTTAAGAACATTATTGAGGCTTTCAAGGACAATAGATTTACCAGGTCAATAGAAGGTAATGTCGAGTTTAAATTATTGACAGTATTAAATGATTTTTGGTATTTAGACTCTCACGAATTTTCAAGTTTAGAATGGTTTTTATTCAAAAAATTTATTTCAGATAAAAAAACTAGCCAGAGTGATTTAGAAGACAATTTAATGATGGAGGTTAATTCTATTTGGAAAGCAATATACTATGCTGACATTGTAGATTCAGAATCTTATGGGCTTTCTCCTATAACACCTCTTTATGGTGGGTATCACGAAGCTATTTATACAACTTACCTAGAATCATTAAAATATAATGAGAAACCAATAAGAATTGGAACAGTCAAAAATTTAGAAGTAGATTTTAAAAGACATATTACAGGAGAACAAGAAGAAATTACACAAGTTAACGCGTATCCAATTCTAGATGAAAATAATAAGGAAATAGATACAATATACATTTTTGAAAAATCATATAATGAATATCTAAAACCGCCAAAAGGTTTCTCTTTTTCATTCAAAAAAGATTAAATAAAATACTATTGCCAACAAGTCGGTTAAGTGCAAATAGCGGGCATTCTGATGAAAAGTGTTAATTTAGAGACCAAGTAACAAACAACTAAGCCGACAAGTTTGCGTCCTTACTCCACGCCACTTGCCTTAACCAAGACCGTCAGACTGTCTAAAAACCGTCCTTTTTCTTAATAACTTTGTTGACTACTTTTTCGGGATCGCTTCGTTCTTTTTAGCGCTTTGGGTATCTGCATGCTATGCCATTGTAGAGCATCCCTTTGGGACTTTAAAGAGGCAATGGGGCTTTGGAAAGAAACGAGCCTCTACAGCTGTAGGCTTTATCTTTATAGCCTACAATCTCCGACGAATATTAAGTTTGATGGGTAAAAAAAGGGTTCCGGGAGGTGTATGGTCAGTTGATTCTTTGTTTATCTGTTTTAATCCAAGCTTACAAAGCCATTTTAATGGCATTATATCCAAATGATCCCGTAAACCCTGATTTCTACCCATTCCCAAGTTTAAAAAGCTTATTTTAGTCCAGAATTGGCAGTAAACTTAGGATTTTAGACAGACTGCTGTTACATATAATAGCTCATTGGAATTTTCAAACCTTAAAACAAGTTATTAATATTTTTATTTATTTTTAAATATTCACCAACCGATAAAAGATGGCATTAATTAATTGTCCTGAATGCGGCACGGAAGTGTCTGAAAAAGCAGATAATTGCCCTAAGTGTGCTTATCCAATTAATAAAATTGAAACCAATTCCCCAAAAGTAACAGAATCTAGCGAAGGATGTTTTCTTCAAACATTAAATTTTGGATGCCAGGCCACTATAATTTTAATTATTTTTTTCATAGTCTTTATATTTCTGGTTTGGATTTTCGTATAACCTCTAGGATTTCAAAAAGTTTACAGCCAATCTCCACGGTATGTAACATAGGTTAACTGCAAATAGCGCCATACCTCTCAAAATTGACATTTTTGATTACTTATAAAAATATTATTAAATCTACAAGGAAACTGTGCTGAAATTTTAATTATTGCCGTTGCAACGGATGGAATCAAATATTATTTTAATCCCGTTTTAATACATGATATCAACAAGAATCTTCCTTCTTTCATCTTCTGTTAATTCAGTAATCAATCTGGGTAGGCTTGAATAAAAATTTTCATATTGTTCTAGTAATTCATTGAGTTGTTCTTTTATCACTGGAGTTTGATTTTGAAAATTAAACAACTTTTAAGTTAGTATTTCCAGTAGGTTTTGGTTGTTTTTTTTCTGGTTTAGGTTTATTCCAATACTGTAAGATGTTTTTAGCATAATCGTTCTCGGTTTTACCAATATAATTTTGAAACTCTTTTTCCGAGCCATGACCAGTTATATGCATTAGATAGGGTGTAGGAATATTTCCGTAATTATTAGTAGCAAAAGATCGTCTACAGATATGGGAAGTAACTAATTTATATTTTTTGAATTCCCCATCTTCTTTTCTGTTAGTATCTGGGTTTATTCTTGCCCCTTCAATTTTTTCATTAATTTTTGCATTTCTACAAACATCTTTTATAAGTCGGTTAAAAATAGTCATTGCACTACCTTTATTTTTGCTGTAATTCATAGGAAAATTCCCTTTTCGTTTGTCTAGAATTGATTGAACTTTGTCTGAAATAGGAATTTGAATTTGCTTCTTCGTTTTTTGCTGTTGTAATTCTATGGCTGTATGGTCATCATATTGAAAAATATTCTTATTGGTTAACTGTAAAAGATCGCCAGCACGTTGACCAATATTACATCCTATAATTAACCAATCTTTTGCTGCTTCCATTTTGTCATCTTCAAATTCCTTTTTCTCAATTTTTTCAATTTCTTCGAGCGTGAGATAAATTTTCTTCACTTTAGTATTAAATCCTTTCACCTTTATAAGTTCTGGACTAACATGATAACCGCTATTTTGTGCATCTAGGCAAACTGTCTTTAAAAATCTTAAATACCTTCCAGCGGTATTTTTTCCTAAATGCTCTACTTCTAAAAGATAATTTAGCCAGTCGTTTCTGAATTGAACATTGATATCACTCAGACGATATTTCTTTTTAGTTAGTTTTTCGAACGCTTCAACTTTCTTTTTAATAGTGGCGTATTTAGTAATTGTTGCTTTTGAAGCACCCAATTCACCAGTTTTTTCATTAGTTTTTATTTTCAATTCTTCGATATAATGATCGAAATAGTTTATGAGATAATTTAAGTCTGCTTTTTCAACCGGGTTAAAATAACTATTCATACATTCTTGTAACCAATCTGAATTTATAAACTCTCCATTTTCATGAGCTTTATTGAATCGCTTCATTAAATAATGCTGAAATTCATCCAGAGTAGCCTGAATGTTTTGCTTATCGGTAAATTCTGCGATGTTTCTAACCTTTCCTGACTTGTTATTAAAATATTCTGGATTTATGTAAACTGGAATAGTTCTTCGGAAATCATTTTTCCTATCAATTTTTAGCCTAACAGTTATTTTGGAAGGGTTTCTTGTTCCTCTGATCAAATATTTAATTGAAGCCATTTTGAGAGTTTATTTCTAATACCTCAAATGTATCAAATTAAAAACATGTGCCACAACTTGTGCCCCATAAATGTTTGTTTAACCGTATTTACCTTTGCTGTTACTAATCTTTAAACAGCCTGTAACGGCTGTATATAAAAGAAAGTCTCTGAAATGTGTTTATTCTTGGTGGTATGCGAGAGTATTGATATATGGTGATTAAGTTCCCTCTTTCTCCGCTGATAGGCCCGTAAACGTACTGTTTACGGGCCTTTT
>JBDNHN010000467.1:0-4373 GCA_041688725.1 Gillisia sp. | reverse complement strand
TCCTCCATTAATATCATTAATTAAATTAAACTGATTGTTTCTTATACTGAAAGTCCCATTGTTATGCCCACAAATAATCTCATCCCCAACTCTGGTCAAATTCCAAACCTGTCCATTAGAAGATTTAAGAAATTCCAACTCTTCCCCCCTTAAATAAAATACGCCATGGTTTGATCCTAACACCAATGCATCTGTATCTGTTATAATTGTATACACCGTGCCTAAAGTTCCGGATTTATCATTGTAAGAGTACACCTGATTTGAAAGATGTATTTTACTTAATCCGTTATCAAGGGCGATCCACAAATTATGATCTTTATCTTCAAATTGCCTCAGCACGGTATTATTTGCGAGACCATTTTTCTTATTGAAAATATATTTAAAGCTACCGCTTATATCAAAAACTAGTAACCCGTTATTAATTGTGCCAACGCAAATAAAATCATTTAAAATTTTTAAATTATTAATCTCAAGAAATTCAAATTGGGAGGTTAGTTCCCGCTGCCACGGTTTTAAATTTCGGCCATCATAATAATAAAGCCCTTTTAATTGGGTTGCTATAAGAACTCCCCCTTTAAAAGTGGACATACTTTGAACTGTAAAATCTTTTAGAGGAGTGCTCCACTCTACAAATTCAAAATGATCTTTCTCCAGTTTAAAAATCCCGTTGTTCTTCGTGGTAATATAAACTTCGTCATTTATTATAAAACTGTAGACTGCAGATACATTCCCAAATGGAATTACCCCAATTTTATTTTTAAAAGTATGATATACAAATAATTTTGTGAAAGATTGAAACAGGATCTTATCCTTATATTCCAGGATCTTCCATATTTCATCATTGTTAAACTGTGTTTGAGGAATGCTATCACTAAGCGAAGTATAGTTTAATTCATTCTTTTTGTCCTTAGTCCAATAACCAAATTGATGATATGCTCCGGTATAAATCGTGTCGTTAATAACATTTACTGAACGCAAAATTAATGGCTTCGGCAATTGCTTCTTTTGCCAAAAATCTCCATTAAAAGACAACAAGTTCTTTCCATTGGCTATATAGATTGTACCATCACTATGTTGCGAGAGATCCCAATTGGTATTTTCCCCATTGTATTCAAGTTTGGTGTAATTTTTAAAATAGGGGGTAATTTCCTGTGCAGACAGATTCCAAGCGGAAAGAAAAAGGACCAGTAATATTTTTTTCATCACCTCTATTATTCAATTAATTGCAAGGTAACTAATACATTCCTAAAATTTTGAGTGCTAAACTAAAGAAGTCGCACATTTTACAGGTGATAACAAATGGCAATTTTTTTTGTGAGTGTCCGCAATTAGTAAAAATAAAGAAGAACATTATACTGAACTCGCTTCAGCATCTCATTAACATCTGATAAGCAACATATTATTGAATTCGGAACTGAAACATCCAGATAGCGATCGGGACAGGGTGACATCTCATTATACCTTTAACTCTAAGTACTTTTTACTTTAGGCACTTTAAATACTTTTTTTAACTCTAAGCTTTTCAGAGAACTAACTTTCAATGTCAGTTCTCTGAAAAATCTACATAGACTCCGGCGCGAGCTTAATTTCAAGCCCGTGTAATTCTTTGGTTATTGGGATCTGACAGCCCAACCGGCTATTTTCCTGCACAAAAAAAGCCTGATCCAGCATATCCTCTTCTTCGTAACTTTTTTCCGGAAAGTGATTGGAATGACTTAAACTATAAATATGACAGGAAGCGCACATCGCCAGGCCTCCGCATGTGCCCTGAACGGGCAATTCATGCATCTTGCAAACTTCCATTAAATTCATATTCATATCGGTTGGCGCATCTATCAGATGCGCTTTACCTTCCCTGTCGATAATTGTTATTTTTACGTCTAACATATTTTTGAAAAAAAATTTCAAAAGCCTCATACTTCAGGACTCTGAGATCTTTGAATTAGTTTATACTTTTTATTATTTCTTTTTTTGCCTCTTTTCTTGTTCCGTCAAAACCACTTATCCCACTAACTGTAGTGTATTTCATTACATATTTTTTTTCAGGAAAAATACGTTGGTAAGCACTTTGGCACATAATTGCCGCTTCGTGGAATCCACAAAGGATCAATTTCAATTTTCCCGGATAGGTGTTTACGTCACCAATGGCATAAATGCCGGGAATGTTTGTTTGATAATCGTAGGCATTATTTACCTTAATGGCATTTTTTTCAATTTCCAGGCCCCAGTCTCCAATAGGCCCCAATTTTGGGGAAAGACCGAAAAGAGGAATGAAAAAATCTGTCGGTTTTATGCCATCAGCTGAAGCATCTCTATTATGGCGAATAACCACAGCTTCCAATTCATTTTCTCCTTTTAAATCCACCACTTCTGCCTGGGTAATTAAGTTTATTTTTCCGGATTTTGATAATTCTTCAACTTTTTCTACAGAATCCAAGGCTCCACGAAAATCATTCCTTCTGTGAACCAGGGAAACTTCTTTGGCAATTCCTGCCAAATAAATAGCCCAGTCTAATGCAGAATCTCCTCCACCGGATATTACAAGCCTTTTATTGCGATATATTTCGGGTTCTTTTATGATATAAGCAACGCCTTTGTCTTCATATTTACCAATGCTGGCAATAGGAGGTTTTCTGGGTTCAAAGCTGCCTAATCCACCGGCAATTACCACTACCGGAGCCAGATGTTGGGTGCCTTTCGAGGTGGTTACCAAAAAGTTTCCGTCTTCCAGTTTTTCAAGAGTCTCCGCACGTTCGCCTAAGGTAAAACCGGGACTAAAGGGTTTAATCTGTTCCATCAAATTCCTTACTAAATCTCCTGCCAATACCTCTGGAAAACCAGGGATATCATAAATAGGTTTTTTAGGATAAATTTCAGAACATTGGCCGCCAGGTATTGGCAAAGCATCTATCAGGTGACATTTTAATTTTAGTAATCCAGCTTCAAATACGGCAAACAAGCCCGTAGGCCCGGCACCTATAATTAAAATATCTGTTTTAATCATTTTTTTCAATTTACACGAAAAAGCAAATGGGCAAAAATACCATTACTTCTCAATATTTACCACTTGCTCAATTTGTGGCACATATTTTTTAATGGTCATTTCCACACCCGATTTTAAAGTCATTTGGTTAACGTGACAACCTACACAATTGCCCTCCAACTTAACTCTTACCAGTCGGTCATCTTCAATGGAAACCAAAGTGATGTCCCCCCCATCATTTTGCAGATAAGGACGAATTTCTGCAAGGGCTTTTTCTACATTTATCTTAATTTCTTCAGTTGTCATTTATTTCGTTTTAACTGCACTACATCCAGCCATCGTTGTGATCTTGATAGCCTCGGTTGGAGGCATGCTCTTGTTTCTGTTTACGGTTTCCTGAACTACGTTTTGAGTGATTTTTTCAAAAGCAGCTTCAAGAGGAGTCCCTACTTGCAAGGCTGCGGGCCTTCCAACATCTCCTGATTCACGAATGCTTTGTACTAATGGAATTCCACCTAAAAAGGGCACCTTTAAGTCTTCAGCCAAGGTTTTTGCTCCATCTTTTCCAAAGATATAATATTTGTTTTCCGGCAATTCTTCAGGAGTAAAATATGCCATGTTTTCTATAATTCCCAAAACCGGTACATTAATGCTTTCCTGCTGAAACATTGCAACGCCTTTTCGGGCATCAGCCAAAGCCACTTTTTGTGGAGTACTGACAATCACTGCACCTGTAATAGGCATAGATTGCATGATGGACAAATGAATGTCTCCAGTTCCCGGAGGAAGATCTATCAACATAAAGTCCAAGTCTCCCCAGTTAGCGTCAAAGATCATTTGATTGAGGGCCTTTGATGCCATAGGTCCTCTCCAAACAACCGCTTGATCAGGTTTTGTAAAAAATCCAATAGACAATAATTTTACCCCATAATTTTCAATCGGTTTCATCATCGATTTTCCATCAACCTCAATAGAAAGTGGTTTTTCCATTTCTACATCAAACATCATAGGCTGGGAAGGGCCGTAGATATCGGCATCCAAAACACCCACCTTAAAACCCATTTTGGCAAGGCTTACTGCTAAATTCGCAGTGACGGTAGATTTACCAACACCACCTTTGCCTGAGGCTATGGCAATAATATTTTTGAGTCCGGGAATATCCTTGCCTTTTATTTCGGGCTTTTCTGGAGCTTCTACCTTTATATTGACCAATACTTTAGCTTTTTCATTCAACTTTTCATGGATAGCTTTAATAACATCTGCTTCAGCCCGCTTTTTAATATGCAAGGCAGGAGTAGTGAGAAGAAGATCCACCACAACTTCATCTCCGAAAGTCATTACATTTTGAACTGCTCCGCTTTCTACCATGTTTTTTCCTTCTCCGGAAATG
>JBDNHN010000466.1:0-3612 GCA_041688725.1 Gillisia sp. | reverse complement strand
CTGAAGGGAATCCCAAAGCAAACCAGATTTTGTCACAATATTAACCGCCTCGCTGCGGGTAGGAGAGGAGTAATAATGCTCCTGAAGGATTGTTTTGGCACTTTCTTCTCTTTTATAGTTATCCAGATTTTTTGATCCAAATTCGTATGAAAGTTCGCCATTCCATTTGTTTTTAGATTTCAGGAATCCTATAAGCAAACCTGAAACTTTATTTTCGTATTCCTCGTCATCTTTGTCCAGGTCGAAATTTGAAATAATGTATAATTGTTGGGATGCCCTGGTGAAGGCCACATACAACACATTTATGCTGTCAAATTCGCTTTGGTCCAGCAGTTCATTATATGCTTTGGCTTCAAGTGCTCCCCAGTTCAGTATTTTATCGGAAGCCTTAAAATATCCCACAGGAATATCGTTCAAATCTTCCGGCAAAGGCAGCCATAAATGGTCTCTTGCTATATCCCTAAGTTTGGTGTTTGCAAAAGGATAAATTACAACCGGAAATTCCAGTCCTTTCGACTTGTGGATGGTCAAAACCTGAACAGCGTGCTCGGTTTTGGGAGCTACAATGCTCAGTTTATCTTTTTGTTGTTCCCATTTTTCAAGAAAATCGGAAATTCCGCCAAAATTTTTGGTGGTATTTTCAAAGACAAAATCAAGGTAAAACTGGAGATAAGCATCAGAACTTTCAATAAGCGAGAAACTCCTTATTATATATTCTGCAGCTTCATACAGAGATAAAACCTGAAGCTGTTTTAAATCAAAAGTGATCTGATAATCATTCAGCCATTCAAAAATATGGTTATTGTCCTTCTGGAGATTTTTTCTGATGATTTGATAAGGATTTTCAACTCTGAGTTTTTTAACCAGATAATTTAAAATTTCCAGTTTTAAATTATTGTCTTTTGAGTTGACCGAAAATTCCAGCAAAGCGTTGATAAAAAGTACCTCTGGTGAATTTGAAATCAGCAAAGATTCTGAAGAAACTATTGATATTCCGTTTTCACTTAAATAATTTGCGATCGCAAAACCCTGTTTTCTTGTTCTGGTGAGGACACAAATATCGTTTTTTGACATTCCTTCCGCTTCCAGATCTTTTATAATTTCCAAAATCTTTGCCGGGTGGAGTTCCATTTCCTCCTGAACATTTTCAGCTTCCAAAAATGAAATATTCACATATCCCGAAAATGTTTTTTTTGGGATTTGCCCGCTGCTTTCAAAAAGATCTTTATAAGTTGGGTTTTCAAATTTATTTGAAACAAATTCAAAAAACGAATTATTGAATTGCACTATAGTTTCCGCACTCCGGTAATTAAACGGAAGATCAATCACCCTTTTATTAGTATTAAACGGGTTTTCCTGGTTGTAAAGGCTTATAAACTGTTCTGCCCTTCCGCCGCGAAACCGATAGATAGACTGTTTTGCATCTCCTACCAAGGTAAGGCCCGCGCTTTCATTATTAGGATGCTCAGAAGACAAAGCGTAATCTATCAACGGGATTATATTTTTCCATTGCATCTCCGAAGTATCCTGAAACTCATCAATAAAATAATTCATGTACCGTTCTCCCAGGCGTTCATAAATAAAGGGAGCCGGTTGATTGTTGATCTCTGCGGCAATCGTGGGGTTAAAATCTGAAATTAATACCAGGGAACGCTCCTTTTTTATGTTTTCAATTTCATTTGAAATTTCACTCAATAATGAGAGCGGAGTAATGTTTTTACTAATCTCTTTTATATATTCCCTTCTGAAAATTACAGCCCGGGAAGTTTTAAAAAGCAGGGAGATCTCCGAGTGATACTGATCCAAAAGATCCTTTTTTGATTGCGGAATAGATTTGGCGTACAATTTAGCGTCATCTATATTTAGTTGCCATTTCGCGCCAAAAGTGATATTGTAATTTTTTTGCTGAAGTTTATTAAAATAGTCAAAAAGATAACCGCCGCTAAAATTCTTCCTTTCCAAATCCGCTTCATTGACAATTGTAAAAAAAGCATCAGTAAAATCAGCAATTTCCTTTTCTGCCAATTGCATTTGAGACTTTAATTTTATCGAAAAATCTTTAAAATCCTCAAGGGTCTTTCCTTTTAATAACCTGATATATTTCTGGTGATTTTCATTGGTAAGCAAGCCCGCGAATTTGAACAGATCCCTGGCAATGTCCCAATTTTTATCATCATCGGCTTTAGAAAGCGTATAATCCAGCAAAACCTTCGTGAGTATTTTATCATCTCCTGCCCTGTCAATTACACGGTCCACCGCTTCCTGTAAAACCAAACTGATGTTTAATTCTACTTCAAAATTTACCGGAATACCGAGATCTTTTGCAAAAGTTCGGATTATTTTATGCGTAAACCGGTCGATGGTAGAGATATCAAAGGCCGCGTAATTATGAAGAATGCTTTTAAGGATTTCCTGGGATTTTTTTTGGATTACCGCTTGAGTAAAGTCTGTTTCCAAAACAAGAGTTTCCATTAAAGATTCGTAATCTGCCGGACATTCTTTGGTAGCTAAAGCATTTAAATTCGCAATCACCCGCGATTTCATTTCGGCTACTGCTTTATTTGTGAAGGTGATCGCCAGGATATTTTTATAGGCATCCTTTGTTTTCGACCTAAAAAGCAGGAGTAAATACTCTTTAACCAGGGTAAAGGTTTTTCCGGAACCGGCGGAGGCGTTGTAAACTCTGAAGGTATTTGGGTTTGTCAATACGTTTTTTTTAATAGTTCTGCCATTTCTGTTCTTTTTTTAATTTATGCTAAAAAACAGGGTTATAACAAAAGTAAACTAATGGAGTTATATTTTTTTAAATTTAGCTGTAAAGTGTCTCATAATGGGGGCTTCTTCCGTAATTATGTAACCGGATTTTGCTTCTTCCCTGGTGTCATAAATATTTTTTAATGCCGCGGCTATAAAATCCATGTGATTGTTGGTATAGGTTCTTCGGGGAATTGCAAGGCGTACTAATTCCAGTTCCGGTAACCTGTTTTCACGCGTTATTGGATCCCGATCTGCTAAAACTGTTCCTATTTCAACACCCCGAATTCCGCCAATTATGTAAATTTCAATTGCTAACGCCTGTGCCCTGTATTCTTCCCTTGGAATTTTAGGAACAAATTTATTGGCGTCTAAAAATATAGCATGACCGCCAAACGGCTGCTGAACAGGAACCCCATATTCAACCAATTTCTGACCCAAATATGCTACCTGCTCTACCCTGCTTTCCAAGTAATCAAATTCGGTTGCTTCATCCAAACCTACAGACAAGGCGCCCATATCACGGCCATTCATGCCGCCATAAGTAATAAAACCTTCAAACATAATATTGAAAACTGTTGCCTGTTTAAAAACTTCATGATTATTTAAGGCTATAAATCCGCCCATATTTACCAAACCATCTTTTTTGGCACTCATTGTCATTCCATCGCCATAGGAAAATACTTCTTTGGCAATTTCTTTTATGGTTTTATTTTCATAACCGGGCTCGCGTTTTTTTATAAAATAGGCGTTTTCAGCAAAACGGGCAGCATCAAAATATAAAGGAACATGATATTTTTTGCATAAAGCGGAAACCTCTTTTGTGTTTTGCACAGAAACAGGTTGGCCACCGGCACT
>JBDNHN010000465.1:0-1718 GCA_041688725.1 Gillisia sp. | reverse complement strand
GGTAGGGGATTTGTTTTAGGTAGTCAAAAGTTACTTTGTTTTGTGTCTCTACCCAGTTTTCGGTCTCTTCGCTTCGGTCGTCTTCCAGCCAGCGATAAGGATCTTGAACCATTGTTCCAAAATAATCGGTAACGGAATCTGTTTTTTTGGTTTCAGGATATTTCAATTGAAGTGTTTCTTTTTCTGATTTTTTATCTGGTTGTTTTTCCTGAGCGTAAATCATAGTACTTGTAAGAAAAATAAATATTAGTGAAAATCGGAATCTATATTTAATCATTGGGCTTTTAAAGCTTAAAGTTAATACAAAAATGCCTATAAGTGATTTTTCCTATAGGCATTTGGGGGTTTTAATTAAATAAAAACAGACTTAGATCAATTTATTTTTCACTAAATATTCAGCGATTTGAACGGTATTGGTGGCTGCCCCTTTTCTAAGATTATCTGCAACTATCCACATATTTAAGGTTTTTGGCTGGGAGTAGTCCCGGCGAATTCTTCCAACAAATACATCATCCTTTCCTTCTGCATAAATAGGCATTGGATAGGTGTTCAATTCGGGATTGTCTTTCACGGTAATTCCTGGAAAATCGCTCAGGATTTTACGGACATCACCTTCATCAAAATCATTTTCAAACTCAATATTTGCAGATTCACTATGCCCGCCAACAACAGGAATCCTGATCGCGGTTGCGGAGACCTGAACCGTCTCATCACCGAGAATTTTTTTGGTTTCGTTGGTGAGTTTCATTTCCTCCTTGGTGTAACCGTTTTCTGTAAAAACATCACATTGCGGGATCGCGTTTTTATGAATTGGGTAAGGATAGGCCATTTCACCTTTTTTATCGGCATATTCATTTTCTAGCTGCTGCACCGCTTTTACTCCGGTTCCGGTAATGGATTGATAGGTTGAAACTACAACCCGCCGGATCTTGTATTTATCATGTAAGGGCTTTAAAGCCATAAGCAACTGAATTGTAGAACAGTTGGGATTTGCAATAATTTTATCTTCCGGAGTGAGTTCATCAGCATTTATCTCGGGAATTATCAGTTTCTTGGTTTTATCCATTCGCCAGGCCGAGGAATTATCTACAACGGTTGTTCCGTTTTCTGCAAATCTCGGAGCCCATTCAAGGGACGTGTCACCGCCTGCTGAAAATAGAGCGAGATCGGGTTTTAAACTAACAGCTTCTTCCAAACCAATAACCTTATAAGTTTTGTTTTTAAAGTGAATTTCTGTTCCAATCGATTTTTCTGAAGCTACAGGATATAATTCGGTGATCGGGAAATTGCGTTCTTCTAAAACTTTTAACATTATTTTGCCAACCATTCCGGTTGCGCCTACTACTGCTACTCTCATAATAATTACTTATTGAACCTCACAGGTTTTTAAAACCAATGAGGTTTGTTTTTATTGATACAAATATATTATTCAAAATATAATTTGAAGACTCAGACCGTATTATTTTAACCGGAATATTTCAGATTATACACAATTGTGATTTTAGTTAAAAAAAGAACCCCACAAATATTGCGGGGTTAAGGCTTAGAATATGTAAATGTATCGATGAGCGTAAAGCTATTTGATTAGATATAAATCTTTAAATATTTTGATCTTAAATTTTATTCGGATTGTTTTGTCGTTTTAATTCATCCCTTATTTCAATAAGCAACTCCTCTTGAGTTGGTCCCTTTGGTGCAGCCGGTGCTTCTTCTTTCTT
>JBDNHN010000464.1:0-6100 GCA_041688725.1 Gillisia sp. | reverse complement strand
GTAATTAAAATTCCAAAAATAATAATCACTGCAAATGAGAATTTTGCTTTCATAATTTCATATTTAGTTGGTTAATAGTTGTTTACTAAGTTACAAAATTTGTAATAAAGTGTGATTTTGGGAATGTGCTATAACGACTGTCTTGGTTAATGCAAGTTAGCAGAGTAGGAAAGCGGACTTATCGGCAGAAAGACCCGGTTTGTTGTAAAGTTAATTATTTTCTTCGGAAAGCTGCCCGCCATTTCTGATAACCCCTATTGTTGCACGTTTTTCTCTAAAATTATTCTCGCTTGACTTACTTAAAACGTTTATCAAGTTTTAATGGCTCTGTAGACACCACCGTAATTCTTTTAGAGTCAGGGTGATTTGGATTTATTAAATAATTAAATTCCGGAGGTACAATGCTACTGGGAACCTTTAATACTGCAGCTTCATTATCGGTTACAAAATCATCACCGAGGAATTGTGTTTCAAGAATTGGTGGTTTCGAATACCAATTTACAGGTAAATCTCTATGCTTCAATTCTAATATTTCAATATCATCAGGAATATGTATTTCCACATAATGTCGATCTTTAGGTAAATCTTCGCTTAAATCTAAATGTACAGCAACTTCTAAAGTTGCCAAGGCTCTCGACTCTGCAGTATATACTAAATATGTGTTGAGACTATTCCACCTGTAACCATCTGTTAAGGCGGCTCCAATTCCTTTTAAGGTCAATTTGAGATGTTTTTCCCGTTCGATTCTATATACCTGCATTAAGCTAAATTTCCGTATTCAAGCCTGTTTAAACTATTTCTGACTTCTTGGATCCCGGTTAATGAATCGAATAAACTTTCAGGTGGTGCGCCCCCTAATGAAATATTTGGTTTTTGTAACCACCGTTGGAATTTCTCCTTTTCAGAATTAAAAACCTTCAATCCAAAATCTAATAATTCTGTCAAGACCAGAACAATTTCAGTATCCCTGCCACTTAATAAGTCTTTATCCCTTTTCTTCTTGTTATACGTTGTTTGGGGTAAATCCAATAAATGTAATATTTGCTTTATGGGTAAATTTGACTTATCGCTGATTACTTCTATAGATTCATAAGAGAGTCCTTCTCTTATAAGGGAAAGCCTATCCATTTTACTGCTCCAGGCATATGTTTTACCAGGAATTTTTAGAGTCCAAATTTGGCTTTTTACTTTTTCGCTATTTCCGGCACGATGAATACTCTTTTTAGGATTAAAAGAGGTGTCACCGGTTTTTTTATCTTTAACTGCCATTGTAATCAATTTGTTGTGAAGTTACAGCAATATGACTATATATCCAATAAAATATTTAAAAAATAAATACCAACAGTCTCGCCTAATGTAAGTTAGTGGAGTAAGGAACGTGCGCTTGTTGGCACTGCCCGCCGGCAGGTTAGACCTGGTTTGTTTATGAAGTTAATTATCTTCTTTGAAATGAAACCCGCTATTTGTGATAAGCGTTTTTTTACTTCAATTTTTTTTGAATATTAAAAAGTAGATTTTATTAAGATCTCATTTCAGCTACTAATTTTCTTGTAGCATCTTTTATGAAATCTTCAAGAACATCTTTTTCAACACCTTCATATGGTTCTTCGTCTTTTTTCCTTAAATCCTTTAATTCTTTTCTTAAATCTTTAAAGGATTTTGAAATAATACAGCCATCAGTACAAGGAGTGTAATTGAATTTATACATTCCTGCATATTCGTTATTTTCAATAGAAACCACTTTAAACTCAACAGAAGCTCCGTATCTTTCAAAAGTTCCATCAGTTTCAGTTTTTTCCCGATCTTTCTTATCGGTATAGGTATTAGTCTCGTATAGTATACTTGGATCTAATTTTGTTAATTCTATTATTAAATCTGTATCAGATTTTTCTTTTATTTTTTCATAATCAATACTGTTATTGTCGTTACCTATTATTTGATTAAATAATTGTCGGTCACGAACTACAAAACCGCTTGATAATAGTTGATTTTCAATAGAGTTATAAAGGTAATCTACATTTTCTTGTGCTGTTGTATTAAGTGAAGCATCGGGAACTCTTAGAACAACCTTAGGATTTTTATTTTCATCAAGAAATTCTTTTAGATTGTCGGTTGTATAAACGTTATTGTCTTTGTCAGAGAATTTGATGGTTTTAGTAGATGAACAACTCGCAAAAAGGCATAGTGATAGAATGGAGAGAAGTAATTTTGATCTCATAGAAATTGAATTTAATTGGTTAGTAATAGATTGATTAAATTTACATTTAAAATCTTGAAATAAACGCAGGGTATTATCATTTTTTTAAAGAATTGCTAAATTTTCTCCTCCCCCAATTCCCTATCAATAAGAAAATAACAACTTCTGCCATTTTTTAATGCTTTGACATCGAGTATTTTGAGCCTCCATCATTCCTTTCCTTATCAGGAAAGACAGGATTTATTTTGAATTCACAGAAAAGGTTGCGCAATCAGAGCCGGGCGCTTAATTCCACCAAACGGTCATGGTTACCACAAGTTGCGGGAATAGGCATGCGAACTTGTTGGCACTGCCCGCCGGCAGGTTAGACCCGGTTTGTCAGTGAAGTTAATTATTTTCTTTGAAAGCTACCCGTTATTTGTGATAAGCGTTGTTGCCAACTGGCTGCTATTTTGATCTTTTTATTTTTATTGGATGTTGTTGAGTATCGAAAATATCAACAATTTCAATTTGATTTTTATCTCTATTTATCCAATAAATAACGGCTCAACACAAAAAGTGGTGGAGTAACTAAGAATGGATGAACTTGGAAATAAAAATTTCAATGCCCTCAGATTCATTCATTTGCCATTGCCAATTTATTGCTCCCGGAAGTTAAAGCTGGCATTATTGATGTTGCTACGGTAAACCCTATGGCATCAATGCAAGCTGTGGAAAACGAAAAAATGAATGAGTAGCCAATGAAATTAGCGGAAGGCTCAAAACAGTAATAAACAAACTTTAAACACTAAATATTAATTTTTAAAAAACAAATGAAAAAATCAATATATGTATTAGCAATGGCAGCACTTCTTTTTGCGGCCTGTCAAAATGACAAAAAAACGGAAAACAACGATCCCAAAGAAACAGAGTCAACAGAAATGAGCATGGACAATGACGACCAAAACTACGATACAATAGGAAGTGTTGAAATGGATAGCGATGACGCAAACCACTCCGAAATGGGCCTTAAAGACAGCGATGTACATCAGCAGGGTTCAAACCATGCCCAGGATACAAAAAGCTCTTTTGAGGCAAGCACCCAGAAGAAGCCGGCTACGGCTTCTATTATAGACAGCTACTTACAAATTAAAAATGCATTGGTTTCTGATGATACAGATTCTGCTGCCGAAGCAGGCAAAATGATAGTTGCCGCCTTCTCAAGTTTTGATATGTCATCATTAACTGAAGACCAGCAGGAAGAATATATAGAAATAACCGAAAGCGCTAAAGTACAAGCAGAACATATTGTAGAAAAACCAATTGATCATCAAAGAGAGCATTTTGAAACCTTGAGTGCTGATGTTATAGATTTAATAAGCTTATTAGGTACAGATAAAAAGTTATACCTAGATTATTGCCCCATGAAAAAAGCAAGTTGGTTGAGCGAAACCAGAGACATTAATAATCCTTTTTATGGGAGTACAATGTTGGCTTGTAGTAATATAAAAAAACAGATTAACTAAATGAAAGTCTTAAAAAAATAACCATTATTTTAATTGTTACCTTCGTGGGAATTCAATTTATTCCTACTACACGTAATGAAAGCAATAGTATCCCAGAAA
Source organism: Gillisia sp. (assembly GCA_041688725.1). Classification (GTDB taxonomy): domain Bacteria; phylum Bacteroidota; class Bacteroidia; order Flavobacteriales; family Flavobacteriaceae; genus Gillisia. The sequence goes on along the minus strand of JBDNHN010000464.1, from coordinate 2,299 downwards.
CTGATGTTATGTTGGTTAATGATGTTGGCTCAACACAAAAAGTTGAGGAGTAACTAAAAATGGATGAACTTTGAAATATTTGAAGTTTTCGTGAAGTTCATTTTTTGCGAAGTCCGTCCAATAAATTTTTAGCTCCATTTTTCAATATCAGCCATTAAATCATTTACTTCCGTTAATTTCCCTTCTATAGAATCTTTCATAGATTTATCGATTCTTTTATTGAACTCGGTTATACTCATTGGCTGAATTTCTTTATTTCCAGACAATTTTTTCACTTTCTTTAAAACTTTTTCAAGTCGCAGAATAGCCTCTTCGTTCTGAAGTTTTAAAAATTCTTGAATAAATTCTATTTTTCTGGCTTCTAAATCCATTTTCAGCTTTTTATCAAAAAAAACAGAATTATTAAATTCAGTCGCAATTTTTCTTTGTTTACGAATTTTACTGCCTGTTGCCAAGATGTTATATCCCTCACAATTTAGCATTTTAAGCCAAATTAGTAAAAGCTAAACGCAGTTTCGTTTTTACTAATTTGCTGGATTTTATCCTCTCCCAATTCTCTATCAATAAGAACAACAACTTCTGACTTTTCTTTAATTCTTTGACTCCAAGTATTTTGAATCTCATACATTCCATTCATTATCAGGAAAGACAGGATTTATTTTTAATTCACAGAAAGCTTTGCGCAATCAAAGCCGGGCCGCTTAATTCCACCGGGGAAAATCGGTCTTCGTAAAATCAAAACATTCCCTATATTTAGCCTATTTAAAAAACCATCAGTTTATGCTCCACAAATTAATACTGATATTACTTGTTGTAATGTCCTCCGCCGCCCTGTTTTCTCAGGAAAAAGAAACGGTCTTGATCAACTTAAAACCCCTGGGTTTTCAGGAATGAGCGAAAATATTTTTTAAATTGGCTTAACACCCAAATGAACCTTTTATCAAAAAATGGTTTTAATGAGCATTACAAATGAAAATTAAAAATCCTTTTAAATCAAGGCCAATTGACGAAGAGCTTATAAGGGAACATCTGGCGCTGGAACGCACAAAACTGGCCAATGAACGCACCCTGCTTTCTTATACGCAGGCTGCTCTTTATTTTCTGCTGGGTGGTCTTGCTTTACTCCAACTTAAGGAATATGCAGAATTGAGGTACATTGGGTATCTGGCTCTGGTTTTCTCAGGTTTGTTCTTCATTATAGGAATTTGGCGCTATCTCGCCCTCAAGCGGAAAATGAAAAATTTATTGCGACCATACCAAAACCCGGTCACAGAAGAAAAAAAGGAAGAAAACCCCCGGTAAAAAATAAATGTCGTGCTGCAAACCATAGTCCATTACTTTCTTCATTTTATCGCTATTGGGGCAATTGCTTACTGGTATGATAAGGAGCACTGGAAACGAAATTGGCTTATTTTACTGGCTACGATGTTGGTGGACGCTGATCATATCTTCGCAACCCCTTTATTTGATCCCAATCGTTGCGGGATAGGTTTTCATCCTTTGCATTCTGAAGTTGCACTAGCAATTTACATTCTTGGAGTTACATTTGTGAGGCATAAAATTTTCAGACTGATATTTATCGGTCTCTTATTCCATATGCTCACAGATTTTATAGATTGTTTGTGGATGTTCTCAAAATGTGAGGAATGTTATTTTTCTTCTGAAATTTATAAGTGGTTTAATATTTCAGGTTAAAAAAATTCCGGGTTAAGGGCTCAGGGTTTAAGCTTGGCTGATATTTTAAATCTTTAAAAACCTGCCGGTAAACCTTTTATTTTTCCCGCAAAGCTTAATCCCGGAAACCGGAATTTGATTTTTAATTTCGAGCAAAAAAAATCCGCCATGAAATTGCTTTCCGGACGAATCTTTTTGACTAATCAAAAAAATTTATTTATTAAAATGCTCGCTTTCTTCTTCTGTGAGCAACCTGGATTGGATAAGAAATCGCTTTCCCAAAGGAATTTCAAGTGAAAAACTGGAACCTCTTCCATTGGTTAAATCTACCGTGAGATGCGTGTGTTTCCAATACTCAAACTGGTCGCGGCTCATATAAAACGGCACTCCGGCTACCTCTCCTAAAAAAATATCATTATCGTCTATATAAAAATCGTCTTTAGGCAACAGCATAGGGGAAGAACCATCGCAGCAACCTCCGCTTAAATGGAAAATAACTTCTCCATGCTGTTGCTTCAGTTGCCGGACAATTTCTTCAGCGTCCTTTGTTATTTCTACTCTTTTGTAAGCCATCGTTATTTTTAAAAGAATCCTAATTTATTTTTATCATAAGAGATCAGCATAT
>JBDNHN010000463.1:0-2463 GCA_041688725.1 Gillisia sp. | reverse complement strand
GCCTTTTTTTTGACTCATTCTTTAAAATCAAGACTTACCTTTGCGGTTAATAAAAAATACAATTCCTTTGACATTTCACGATTTAAATTTAAATACACCCCTTTTAAACGCTTTAGAAGATCTGAAGTTTGATACGCCAACGCCCATTCAGGAACAGGCCTTTTCTTCTATTATGTCCGGGAAAGATATTGTGGGGATCGCACAAACAGGAACAGGTAAAACTTTTGCCTATATGCTTCCTATTTTGAGGATGCTAAAATATTCAGAACAAAAAAATCCGCGGGTACTTGTTTTAGTGCCAACGCGGGAACTTGCCGTTCAGGTTGCCGAAGAAATTGGAAAGCTGACAGCTTATATGAACACCCGTGTTGCCGCGGTTTATGGGGGAACTAACATCAATACCCATCACCAGGATATGTTGCAGGGTCAGGATATTGTTGTTGCCACACCGGGTAGATTGTACGATCTTATTTTAAGACGGGCAATACAGATGAAGTCCATTCAAAAATTGGTTATTGATGAAGTAGATGTAATGCTGGATTTGGGTTTCAAGTTTCAAATTATCAATATTCTGGAGTTATTGCCTCTCAATCGACAAAACATCATGTTTTCGGCAACTATGACAGAAGCCGTGGAGGACTTGATAGATGCAAACTTCAAAACTCCCGAGAAAATTTCAGTGGCAATCAGTGGAACTCCTTTGGAAAACATTGAACAACGGGGATTTAAGATCCCAAATTTCAACACTAAGGCAAACTTTTTGAAACACTTGCTTTCCGAAAAGGAAACGTATACGAAAGTGCTTATTTTCGTAGCCTACAAACGCATGGCCGATCGTCTTTTTGAACTTTTAGCTAAAAATTTTTCCGAAGAGTGTGCTGTAATCCATTCCAATAAAAGTCAGAATTACCGCTTGAGAAGCATTCGACAATTTGGTGATGGATTTTGCCGAATTTTAGTGGCTACGGATGTTATGGCCCGCGGACTGGATATAGAAAATGTTTCCCACGTTATAAATTTTGACACCCCCGAATACCCCGAAAATTATATGCACCGGATCGGGAGAACCGGACGTGCCGAAAGACAAGGAATATCATTTCTATTGACCACCGAAAAAGAAACCGAAAACCTTGAGAAGATCGAGCATTTGATGGAGATGAGAGTTCCTCAATTTGAATTGCCGGAGGAAGTGGAAATTTCAACCGTATTAATTCCGGAAGAACAACCAAAGATCTTTGAAGGAAACAATCCGGGAAAAACAGGTGATATGGATGCTCCGGGTCCTGCTTTTCACGAAAAATCAGAATTAAACCAAAAAGTTAACCTCGGCGGCTCATACCGCAGGGAAATTGCAAAAAAATACAAGAAGCCTAAAACCAGAGGTGACAAAAATTACAACAAAAGGAATAAGAAATAATAGGTTTTTTGATCTTAATATGGAGTTGGAAGAAAACAAATTGCCTATATATAGGTTACAAAATGAGAAGTTAAGCATTGACGTAAAATTGAGAGGTGCCGAATTGTGCAGCATCAAAAAGATCAAAACCGGAACGGAATATATCTGGCAGGCAAATCCCGAAATATGGAGCAGTCACGCTCCTAACCTTTTCCCGATAATAGGAGCTTTGAAGAATGGAGAATTCTTATTTAACAACAAGGCCTACCAATTACCCAAACATGGCATTATCAGGAATAACAGCAATATTCAGCTTAAGGAACAAAATCCTGATTCCTTAATTTTCAACCTGAAATATTCCGAAGAAACTTTAAAAATCTATCCTTTCAAATTCAATTTTGAAATTAAGTTTCAGCTAAAGTTGGAAACCCTGTCTGTTTTTTATAAAATTACCAATTTAGATGAAAAACCAATGTATTTCTCTTTAGGTGGGCATCCGGCTTTTAATGCTCCCTTAAATGAAGGAGAAAGCTATGAAGAATATTATTTAGAATTTGACCGGAACCTGGATCTGAATACCTATTTGTTGAATGAGCAGGGATTGATCTCTTCGGAAACCAGAACTGTAATCCGGAACGACAACAGAATTGAGCTTCACAGGAATTTATTTGATACCGATGCTTTGATCTTTAAAAACATCGAATCTAAAAAAGTGGCTTTAAAGAGTAAGAAATCGGGAACGGTTTTGACTGTGGAATATAGTGACTTTAAAGATTTAGGCATCTGGGCCAAACCGGCAGCGCCATATGTTTGTATTGAACCCTGGTTGGGATATGCAGATGTCGAGGGAACTACCCAGGATCTAAAAACAAAAGAAGGCATTATAGAATTAATGCCTTCTGAAACTTTTGATGCTTTTTGCACTATTGCAATAGCATAAATTATAGATTAACTTCTTGTCTTCTTCTTCTCAGCTTTTTGAGCGCGTTTCTCTTTTAAACTCAGCACAGCTTCTTTCTTAGCCGAATTTTTTGAAGGAGATTTTTCTTTTGCCATGATTTCTGTTT
>JBDNHN010000063.1:0-2163 GCA_041688725.1 Gillisia sp. | reverse complement strand
TACTTCAGGACTTGTGTTATTCATCACAATATTCCATTCGGTATCAGAATTATAATAATTCTTTAACATGGAAACGTAATTCTTACCGTTTTGATCAGATTTATCAATACCGACAAGGCTTGCACCAAAAACAGAACCTATGGAAGCCAAGGATTCATGGAAAATTCCATTATAATGTTCCGGTCCCTGCCTAATATCTCCCATTGCTGTATAAATACCAAAGGTTTCCTGGTCAAAATTCTTACGCGAGTTATCATCCCATATCATCGGCCAGTATTTCCCGGTTTGGGTTTCGTCAAAAACAAGGGAATCAAAACCTTTCGCCAGGCCTTCGAAATTCATAATCTTGAAGGGTTTAGGCAAGTTAGGCATACTATCAATTCGCTCCAGTTTGATTTGTTGTACAGGGGCGATTAATTCTAATTTTTCAGTTTCAACTTTACAGGAACCAAGAAATAATCCAACTGCCAGAAAAACGATTATATTAATTAAATTATGCTTTCTCATTAACTAATTTATTTTGTTGTTGTAAAAGTTGCTTTGCGATAGGAATGGAGAGAAGTTGAACAATCCCAATTATTAACAAGGCATATCTCAATGCAATATCCGCATTTATGAAATAAGCGATAACCAAAAAGGTTCCGGCACCAATAAATCGTCCTACAAATAATCCAAATTCGTGGTTTAAAATATAAGAGAATTCATTTCTGTTTTCAATTTCTGAAAGTGTATCAATAACTTTTAATTGAATAGGAAAATAAGCAATATCAAGAATCGGTCTTGCTATCAATAATAAAAACATGAATATGATAACACCTGTTGTATTAAAAAGCAAACCATTAAAAAAAGATGCTAAGAAAAAACTAATTAGCCCCGCAGAGAATATTATTAATCGGTGCTTTGGTTTAGATATTTTACCTAAAACAAGCATAACTATCGCAGCGATTACTGCACCAATAGATATAGCTGAACCTAATGCGCCCTCAGAATGAAAGAATTTCATCATTAACATTGCTGGTGCTGTAACTATAAACCCTTGTGCCAAGCCTTTTAAAACAGCCAACTGTAGCATTTTTTTCCAGAGTTTGTGAAATTTAAAATATAAAAACTTTTCACTCTTTGGTTTTTCATACTTCCCAAAATGAAAAACAATGGAAGCTAAAATTGTGATAGCAAAAACAATCATTGTGATTACTCTATACGCTGAATTAACACCATCATTTGAAACTTCACCTTCACCTTCATTTCCGCTCATTAAGAACCACCCAATCATTACAGGAACTATAGACGCAATAATTGTATAAAGAAATGTTTCTAGGCCATAATAAAAATTTCGTGTCTTATCTTTCGTGGTAGAAAGTACCAAATAATCCCTATTTGCCCAATATAAACCAAAAGACATTCCCATAATTAAACCTGCTACAGCTATTCCTGTATAATTAATTTCATCCAAAGACATCATAAACACCATGGACACGCCACTTAATATCATTCCCAAGGAAAATAATCTTTTGATATTAATCTTATTTAGTAAATATCCATTTATAAAAAAAGTAATAGGAATACCAACATAAATTGCTAATTGATATAAAATAACTTTTGATGGATCATTTGAATTTCTCATAATATAAGACGCTACAAATATATCTATCACGGGTAATACAAAGGCATAAATGGTATTTGTAAGTATCAATATTTTTGCACTTCTCGTAAAATCTTTTAACCCTACTCTTGATATATCTAACATGATTGTTCCAATGTTTTTAAAATTTCATTAATAGAGAAAGTTGCTAATCCAATAACCTCATCTGCCGCGCCGTAGTACATTTGAATTTGGTCCCCTTTTACAATATGTCCATTGGTAAAAATTACTTCTCCAAAAAAACCTGTTTTTTCATAGGCTGTCGTTGGCTCCATAATAGGATCTTCTGAACGTGCAATAACAATTGAAGGGTCTTCCAAATCCAGTAAGATCAGCCCTAAACAATATCTGTTTTCTCTGGTGGCTCCGTGATAGATCATCAACCAGCCTTTTTCCGTTTTTATTGGAGCTGCGCCGGCTCCCAATCGGGAACTGTCAAATTTACCTTTTCTTGTTTTTGCTATACATTTATGATTTCCCCAATGTTCAGCATCGGGAGACTCGGCAACCCAAATGTAATT
>JBDNHN010000462.1:0-1993 GCA_041688725.1 Gillisia sp. | reverse complement strand
CATTTGTTAAAATATGGGGAGAAACTGTGGGAGCAGTTGCTTGGAATGAAACTACGGGTATTGCCAGTTTTGAGTATGAACCGAAGTTTACACAATTGGGTTGGGATCTGGCACCTATCAAAATGCCTATTACTCAAGGAGGCAGAATCTTTACTTTTCCCGAATTACGCGCTCCAAGAAATAGCGAGTTTGATACATTTAGAGGATTGCCTGGTTTGTTAGCCGATGTATTGCCCGATAAATATGGGAACCAACTTATAAACGTTTGGTTGGCACAAAACGGACGCCCTATAAACAGTATGAACCCGGTAGAGCAATTATGCTTTATTGGAGCCAGAGGAATGGGAGCCTTGGAATTTGAACCTACTCAGCTAAAAACAAGTAAGCAGGCATTTACTGTTGAGATAAAAAGTTTGGTAGATATTGCTCAAAGGATGTTATCAAAGAGAGAGCAATTTGAAGAGAACCTTCAGGAAGATGAGCAAAAAGCCATGATGGAAATCCTTAAAATAGGAACATCTGCCGGTGGAGCAAGACCAAAGGCTGTAATAGCCTATAATAAAAAAACCAAAGAGGTGAAATCCGGACAGGCTAAAGCTCCCAAAGGATTTGAACATTGGCTGATAAAGTTAGATGGAGTAAGTGATGCTCAATTTGGAGCAAGCAAAGGTTACGGCAGAGTGGAAATGGCTTATTATCTTATGGCAAAAGATTGTGGTGTTGACATGATGGAATGTCAGCTTTTAGAAGAAAACGGACGTGCCCATTTTATGACAAAGCGGTTTGATCGGGAAGGGAATGAGACAAAGCATCATATACAAACATTATGTGCCATGCAGCATTTCGATTTTAATGAAGTAACCAGCTATAGCTACGAACAATTATTTCAAACAATGCGAATTTTAAGGTTGCCATATCCACAAGCTGAACAGATGTTTCGTAGAATGGTATTTAATGTGTTGGCAAAAAATTGTGACGACCATACTAAAAACTTCGCATTCCGACTTAAAAAAAACCAGCGATGGGAAATTACCCCGGCATATGACGTATGTCATGCATATAAACCTGAGCACAGATGGGTTAGTGAACATGCCTTAAGTATTAATGGCAAAAGAACAGGCATTACAAAAGACGATTTGGTAATGGTTGCAAAGTCAATGAATATAAAAAGGGCAGATGTAATCATTCAAGAAATTAGTAAAAAGGTGGCTACTTGGGAAGTGTATGCAGAAATCACAAAAGTGTCTCCAGAATTAAAGAATGCTATTAAGGAAACTTTGATTAAGATGCATTAATCTTACCTGAATCCAAGAGGTTGGTGTTTTTAGGTGTTGTTGGAATAAAAGTGAATTAGGCTTAAAGGAATTTTGAGAAAAAAGTATTTCAATCAATTTTATATTCCAGCCGCATTGTAATAGATGCGGTTTTCTTTTTGTCCTGAGTGTTAAAAGAGCCACTCCAACTGAAATCTTCCCCGCTATTTTGGCCAGTGATCTGGAAAACCCCCATATTCGCATTATTCAGATCCTCTAGGGAACTACCACTGTTTTCGGCAATTTTTTCAGCCCTGAGTCTTGCATCTTCAGTGGCTTTGGAGATCATATCGATTTTTAGATCGGCTAGTTTTGTGTAGTAATATCTTGGTGGAGTGGAATTAAATTGAACCCCACGGTTTAAAAGTTCGGTAATTTCCCGGGATACATTTTCTATTAATTCAACATCTGAAGCTTCAATTTTTACTGATTGTATCAGTTCATAACCTTTAAAAATACTCCCCACAAAATTTCCGTTTTGATATTGGTTTTCCTGATGTTCTATGGTTTGAACCGAGTTGAATACAAAATTATCGGATTTGATTCCGTTGTCTATTAAATATTTACGCACAGTTTCCTTATCTGCATTCAAATCTTCATAAGCCTGTTTTAAATCGGGATTCATTCTGCTGAACTGCCCTTCCCATACGATCAAATCTGAGGTAAAATTTTCACTTCCT
>JBDNHN010000461.1:0-2984 GCA_041688725.1 Gillisia sp. | reverse complement strand
ATTGTTATCTTTTTAAGGAGAAGTGGCCTTTAAACTCCCTTCCGTTTTCCAGAATCACATTAAACCAGTAGTCGTCCCCGGGCATATTTCTATTGTTAAATGTGCCGTCCCAGCCTTTGCCATTAGGATCGAGTTGTTTTAAGAGTTTGCCGTACCTGTTAAAGATGTACATGCTTTTAATTTGATACTCAGGATCGACAATTTTGTAAGGTTTCCAGGAATCGTGATATCCGTCTTCATTTGGGGTGAAAAATTGAGGAAAACCAAAAATCACTATTTCCTGTTGTTTTATTTCACAGTCATTCCGGTTTTTGACAAATATAGTATGTGAACCTCCCGGAACATTTCTAAAAACGGAAGATGTTTGATAATTGCCGTTAATATCGTCCAGGGAATATTGGTTTCCCTCATCATTGGAAGTGAAAATAGTCAGTTCGCTGCTTTCTCCATTACTTTCAATTTCAATATCTGTTATTTCAGGTGTTAGAAATTCATTTACCAGAAATTGAACTGTTCTGCCACAACCAATTTCAGCATTAGTTATACGGAGAGAATAATTTCCGCCTTCATAAATTGTTATTTCCTGGCTTGTTTCGCCAGTACTCCATTCAAAATTAAAGTTTTGAGTTCCGTCTAGAATTATGCCTGAATCTAAATTTAGAGGGAATTCTGATGCACACAAATTATATTCTTTAAAGGGCAAAACATTGGGAAAAGGGCTTATTATTAAATCTAAACTTCCAATTCCATAACATGCATTATCACTTTCACCTCTCAAGTAAATTGTTTTTTCTTTAGAAATAAAAATGGAAGGCATAGGCGTGACTCCCAAGGCAGCATCATTTTCTGTTTCGTGAAAGGTAAGTTGAATATTGGATGGAAGATTAAGCTCATCTTTTACTGCTTCTTCTATATTTATAAGATTGAATTCAGCCTCTCCGTTTCCCAGGTCACAGCCTTTGGCAGGACTTGCATCCAGATTAGGGCTTTTATTAGCCTTTAATGTTAATTCACCTATATCATAACATATAGAATTGAATTGGGTTACTTTTGCAAATAATTTTTGGTTTGGAAACTGGTTCGTGTAAATATCCGGTAATGCATTTTGGTTTAAAATATCATTGGTGGCATCATTATAATTCTCATAGAAAAATACCTGAGTGTTTGGGTTGTTGAGGCTTAATGGATTTTTGGCTAACTGTAAATTAAATTCGGCTATTCCATCGGTGGGATTGGAATCCTGAGTGTCACACTGTTCTATAGTGTATTTTTTCAGAATATCCGGGATCTCTGCAATAGTTACTTGTTTACAAATAGGATTCTGTTGAATATTATTAATAAATTTTGTCAAAGTAACAGTATAAGTACCTATTGTAGCATAAGTGTGATACGCTTCTTCATTAGTTGAGGTGCTTCCGTCCCCAAAATCCCATTCCAGACTGTCATAAGGATTATTACCTGTGATGGAAAAATGTGTTTTCTCTCCCAGACATAAAAATTCAAATTCAAAATCGCTAATTAGTAATGACTGAAGGAAAATAGGCAATCCAAATTCAACTATTCCCGGACTAACATCTATTCTACTGTTTTCAAAATTAGATGCAATCCCTGGCTCCTCAGGTTTATTAATGACTGAAAGGAAATGATAATTTGAATCATTTAAGGGATGTCCGGCCTTATAAATTTTTCCGTCCATTCCCAACTGAAGCGCACCACTAATGAAATGGGCGGATTTATTTAATAACACCTGAGTACTGGAAATGTTCTGGCTTTTCATATCATATTGATAAACTTCTCCTTGCTGAAGAACATTTTCAGTGTTATAAATATTTGCGGTCACATATAATTTGGTCCCTTTTGGAGAAAATTCTACCCCATATGGATAAGAATTAAAAAGAACTAAATTCTCATTGGTGAATTTGCCAGTAAGATTATCAAAATCATAAAGAAAGACTTTCCCGTTCTTTTTATTGCCTGATTTGGGCCCACCTTCAAGTAGAGTGGTCGCATGTGCGATGGCAAGTTTGGACCCATCAGCAGAAAATTTCATTTGACCGATGGCTGTACTATTGGAAAAGGGACTTCCGTCGGTAGGAGGAATATAACTTCGTACTTGTGAAATTTGGGGATTAGGATCAAATCCTGAAGAGGAAATTTTAAAAGCATAGAATTTATTTGTGAATTGGGTAACTACCCAATAAGATTCACAATCACCATGAACAATAGCTGCAATTTTTTCAGAGCTCTGAAATTTGCTTTCTCTTGGGTCTGATGGGTCATAGGTAATAAGGTGAATATTAGTTTGATCTGGTAAAATGCCTCCGAGACCTGAATTAAGGGACATATCCAATACAGAATAATTCACCCCTTCTATAGGATTACTTGGGAATTCCTTATAATCAGGTTTATCTACAGTAATTATATAGTAGATGCCGGGATAGGCAGGTTTTGGGACGATTAAAACAGATTGTGTAGTGGAGGTATTTCCTTTTAAGACTACATTCATTGAGGAATGTTGCCGGTTATATACCGTTGTTCCATCAGTATAAAAAAGCAGATTCCCATTCCTGTCTGAAATTGTTGCGCTGCCCTCTATGGTATGTAAGTTTCCATTTTGAAGTGCAACCGGCAGCCCACTGTTAAAAGTTAATCCTGCCCGGTCCCCAAAATACCAATTGGCAGCTTCCCTTTGTGCATGGGATTGCGTGCCAAACAGCATCATGAAGATTATAAAAAGGACCGGGAAACATCTCATTATAAAGTAATTTATGCTAAGATATTATAAATCCCGACTTTTTAATAGAGTGTAAGATAAAAACACAAATACGAAAGTCCATACAATGACTATAAGTAGTTGATACCAATGCACACTGTAATCTTTATCCAGTTCCGATCCAATTTGTGTTGCAGCGGTTTGTATCACATTTAAACGCGAAAAAGGCTCTACCACCAAATTGCTCATAGACGACAGTGGGAAGAACTGT
>JBDNHN010000062.1:0-2560 GCA_041688725.1 Gillisia sp. | reverse complement strand
GAAACTTCGCTTACCGTTCTCAAAAACAAGAATGATCTCTTGCCATTAAAGAATTTGGAAAACCTGCAAATCGCTTCAGTTTCTTTTGGAAGTGATAACACCACTTTTCAGGAAGTTACGAGTTTATACACAAATATTGCTCACTTTCAGCTTCCCAATAATGCAACTGCAGCGCAGGTAAGTGAAATTAAAAGTGCCCTCGAAAATTATAACTTGGTAATTGCGGCTGTTTATGACGAAAGTAAATTCCCCAGGAACAACCTTGAACTTTCAACGGAAGCACAGGAATTCCTGAGCGAATTGGCGGGCAAAAAAAATACGGTGGTCACATTTTTTAAGAATCCCTATGTGTTAGATAAATTGGAGGGAATAGAAAAATCCCCGGCTTTAATAATTACCTATCAGGACAGTAAAAACGCCCAGGATCTCGCGGCACAGCTTATTTTTGGCGGAATTGGAGCAAACGGAAAACTCCCGGTGAGTATAGGTGAAAAATTCAAAGAGGGAGACGGACTTGATGTTGAAGGCGGCATCAGGTTTAAATATACCCTGCCGGAAGAAGTGGGAATGGATTCAGAAATCCTCAATAATCAAATCGATTCCCTGATGCAGGAGGTAATGGAGGCGAAGGCAATTCCCGGGGGACAGATTTTGGTGGCAAGAAATCAAAAAGTGATTTTTCATAAGGCTTATGGAGAACATGTTTACAGCGATACTACAAAAGTAAAACTCACTGATATTTACGATTTGGCTTCGGTAACCAAGGTTTCTTCAGCATTACCGGACTTGATGAAATTATATGATGAGGGAAAATTCGATTTGGAAGCAGGGTTAGAAACCTATCTGCCTTATTTCAAAAATTCAAATAAAGCAGGTGTTCCATTCAGGGAAATCCTGGCACATCAGGCGGGTTTTAAACCCTGGATCGCTTATTGGAAAAACACCCTTCGTAAAAATGGCAGCTATAAATGGAGCACCATCAAAAAGGATTCTTCGGCCAGATTTCCAATAAAAATTACCTCAACTATGTGGTTGCATAAAAGGTATAAATCAAAAATATTTAAAGCCATAAAAAAATCCCCATTGGAACCTGAACGAAAATATTTGTATTCCGGACTTGCTTTTTATTTGCTTCCTGCCATTGTTGAAGAAATAACAGATGAAGATTTTATAGCTTATACAGATAAAAACTTTTACAACCCATTAGGAGCCACAACCCTTACATACAAACCGATGGAAAAGTTTCCGCTGAGCCGGATCGTTCCCACTGAAAACGATTATTTCTTCAGAAAAATGCCAATACACGGAACGGTGCATGATGAAGGAGCAATTATGATGAACGGAGTATCCGCCAATGCAGGTTTATTTGCCAATGCCAACGATCTGGCAAAATTGATGCAAATGTACCTTAACTATGGAAATTATGGGGGAAGACAATATATTTCAGCAAAAACTATAGAGGAATTTACTAAATATCAATTTCCTAAAAATGATAATCGTCGCGCATTAGGATTTGATAAACCCTCTTTAGGTGAACGAAAAGAAGATGGAAATACTGCCCGGGACGCAAGCGATTTAAGTTTTGGACATACAGGTTTTACGGGGATAATGGTTTGGATGGATCCGGCAGAAGATCTTCTTTACATTTATATGTCAAACCGGGTTCATCCTACAAGAGTTAATACGCGTTTATATCAATTAAATACCCGAACCCAAATTCAGCAGGTTTTATACGACGCAATAAAAACGGAATAATTTTAACAAAATAAAGGTCATTTTAGGCTTCCGGGATATTTTCCGGAGAATATAGTGGTGTATATTTTGAAATTAATAGTGAAATGTTAAAAGATACTTAAAGAAAATGTATATTTGTTTGTTCAGTTCTTGATAAAACCTACTAATTCTCGTTATTTAGAATGAAGAAATATTTTTTTTCACCCATTATCTGTTTAGTTTTTCTTACTTGTTTTCAGGCTTTTTCCCAAAACTCCGTAAAAGGATCTATAATAGACCAAAACCAAAATCCAGTTGCATTTGCCAACGTCGTATTGCTCCAAGCCTCCGATTCCATTACTGTCTACAAAGGAGCAGTTTCTGGTGAAACTGGTGATTATTCCTTCGAGAACATCGCCAATAATCCATATATACTTCATGTAAGTTTTGTGGGTTATGAAAATTTTTTAAAGCGAATTGAGGTCGATGGAAATAATAATTTAGAAACCATCACCTTAACCGAAACTCCCGATGGATTAAATGAAATTACAATTTCGGTCAAAAAACCTACTATTACCAGGAGCATAGACAGGCTTATCTTTAATGTTGAAAAATCGACACTTTCCTCCGGAAATTCCTGGGATATTTTAAAGAAAACCCCGGGAGTGATCTTAAATCAGGGGCAACTTCAGGTAAGGAATAGCGCCGTTACGGTTTATATCAACGACAAAAAAGTGCAGCTTTCGGCTTCAGAATTACAGTCTTTGCTGGAAAGCTATTCCGCAGAAAATATTAAATCTGTTGAGGTGATCACCAATCCCCCGGCGAAGTATGATGCTGAAGGCGG
>JBDNHN010000061.1:0-2014 GCA_041688725.1 Gillisia sp. | reverse complement strand
TTATGAAATATATACTCAGTAGTTCCTGAACAAAAAGGCTGAATGGAAGCACATCTGTCACCCTGGGAAAATAAAATCCAGGTGCCTGCTATATAAAAAACAACGGTCAAACAACAAAGTTGTAAAGATCTCATGATTTCAGGGTCGAATAAAATGCAAATTAAGAAAATTCAGGCAAAGAAGCACTTCGGGTTTTCGCAAAATTTGCCGGAAACAGCTTTAAAATCCCTATCTTTGCAAGCTAAATTAACAGAACACGACTACCTTATAAAAAAGTGCTATGAAGATAGACAATATTGAGAATGAAATAGATGAAGTTGGTGATGCTCATGCCTTTGCCAATTCAGAAAATCCTGTAAGAAAAGACGCTTTTGATCTTAGCAGTACCGACAAAATTGCTTTAATAAATCAAGATGTAAAGCATATTTTGGAAACCCTGGGAATGGATCTTGATGACGATAGTCTTAAAGGAACTCCACAAAGGGTTGCAAAAATGTTTGTCAATGAACTCTTTTCGGGACTGGATCCTAAGAAAAAACCCAAAGCATCAACTTTTGAAAATAAGTATAAATACGGCGAGATGCTGGTTGAAAAGAACATTGTTATCTATTCAACCTGTGAGCACCACCTCCTGCCTATTGTAGGGAGAGCGCACGTGGCTTATATTTCCAAAGGATCAGTTATAGGTTTATCAAAAATGAATCGAATTGTAGATTATTTCGCAAGACGTCCTCAGGTCCAAGAGCGCCTTACAATGCAAATTGTACAGGAATTGCAGAGAGCCCTTGGTACAGATGATGTGGCTTGCATTATTGACGCAAAACACCTTTGTGTAAATAGTCGTGGTATTCAAGACATTGAAAGCAGTACGGTTACAAGCGAATTTGGAGGAGCCTTCAAAGACCCCACTGTAAAAAATGAATTCTTGGGCTATATTAAATTGAACACTTCTTTTTTAATTTAATTTTCAAATATAACTTTAAGAAAGAATCACTCTATGGCGCTTTATAAGGAACAGAGTTTAAAAATATATAATTCAATGTCGGGCGAAAAGGAAATTTTCACCCCCATTAACGAAGGAAATATAGGCATGTATGTTTGTGGACCAACGGTTTACAGCAATGTTCACTTGGGAAACTGCAGAACCTTTATTTCATTCGATTTAGTATTTAGATATCTAAAATATTTAGGATATAAGGTTCGATATGTTCGAAATATAACAGATGCGGGTCATTTGGAAAATGATGCAGATTCCGGAGAGGACCGCATTGCAAAAAAAGCGAGACTGGAACAAATTGAGCCTATGGAAGTAGTCCAGCGTTATACCATAGATTTCCACAATACTCTTCAAAAATTCAACAATTTACCGCCAAGCATAGAACCCACCGCGACCGGACATATTGTAGAGCAAATAGAAACTATCAAGAAAATTCTCGAAAAAGGCTTTGCTTATGAAGTGAATGGATCTGTTTATTTTGATGTTTTAAAATTTGACAAAGATCATAACTACGGAAAATTAAGCGGCCGGACTATTGAAGATATGATTGCCAATACACGTGAGCTTTCAGGGCAAAGCGACAAAAAAAATCCGCAGGATTTTGCGCTTTGGAAAAAAGCCGAACCTCAACATATTATGAGATGGCCTTCACCCTGGAGCGATGGTTTTCCAGGTTGGCATCTGGAATGTACAGTAATGAGCACCAAATATTTGGGAGAATCATTTGATATTCACGGAGGAGGAATGGACCTTAAATTCCCGCATCACGAATGTGAAATTGCACAGGGAGAAGCCTCAACCGGTAAAACACCAGTAAATTATTGGATGCACGCAAATATGCTCACACTTAACGGCCAGAAAATGGCGAAAAGCACGGGTAATAACATACTCCCTAATGAAATATTTACCGGGAATAATCCAAACCTTAGCAAGGCCTATAGTCCTTCTGTAGCAAGGTTTTTCATGCTACAAGCCAACTACCGAAGTATTTTGGATTTTTCAAATGATGCTTTAATG
>JBDNHN010000460.1:0-4842 GCA_041688725.1 Gillisia sp. | reverse complement strand
TTTTTCATTCTCCAGGTTAAAACCTTTCAGATGTTTTTTTAATACGGGTGTTCCATTAAAAGAATTTAACATATTACGTTCATGTACAACTTGTAGCCATCTCAGTTCATTCCTAACATCATGAATATTCCAACCTTCCTCTTTCCACATGGTATGCTCTTTCCCTAAAACTGTAAGTGGATCTTTAGAGGGATCAACTTTTTCGAAAAGTGTTAAGAATTGATTTAATGGATAGTATTGTATCGCAAGCCTCTTACTTTTTCTATGTTGTAAACAAATTCCATAGGGAAATTGAACTATGGAATTTTCTGGTATAAACTCGATTGAATTTTGTATTTCCTCTATAAAATTCTCATGGATTGCATCATCATTATCCAACCTTGTTGTTAAGAGGCTATTACTGGAACTCTTCATTTTTCCTTTTAGAAGTTTTGGTAAATTTAATTGAAACTCCTTATAGCCATTCAAAAATACCGCTTCAATAAAAGAATATTGTTTCATTAATTCCAATAGATCTAAAACTTCATCTTTTGTACTTTTCTCAAAGAAAATAAGCCATTTGAAGTTTTTTGATCTCTGATGTACAACAGAGGGTAAACAATAGTTTTTAAACAACTCGATTCTTTCGGAAAGCCATAAAGGATCAAGAATTTTTTCTGAATTCTTATCACTTTTCCAATCATCTTTTTTTAAGTTGAATCTGGTTATTATAAAATGATCGTACATCAGCATTTTTTGAATTTTAATTGGTTATCAAATTCGATAAAGTTTTAATATGCGATCTTAAAGTGAAATTTTCTGAGATATACTTTTTACTTGCCATCCCCATCTCTTTAGCTATTTGTGGGTTATCTAATAAATGAATTATTGCAGTTGCCATTTCCTTATAATCTCCTTCTGCCACCAAGATCCCTGTAACCTTATTAAGTACAACTTCAGGGATACCGGCATGATTTGTAGAAACAACAGGTAGACTAGCTGCACCTGCTTCCAAGATAGCTACTGGAGTCCCCTCACTATCTCCATTTTCAGCTAACTTGGAGTGCTGGATGAACATGTAACTCCCTGCCAATAATTCACGTTGCTTCTCTTGATCTATTCTTCCAACAAATTTTACAGATTCTTGCATATTAAATGCAAACACAAGGTCTTTACATACATTTAATAATTCCCCTTCACCTGCCATAATTAGGATGCTATCGGGATGCATTGCAAGAACTTCTCTAAATGCCAACAAAGTGAGATGAGGTGCTTTTTTAGCTACAAACCTACCAATGCTTAGCAATTGCTTTTTATTGAAATTTGGTATAACCTTAAAAAATTCAGCAGCTGGAGATGCAGGAGAATAAATGATTTTTTCACTTGGACAACCTAATTTATCGAGATTAGTCCTCATGTGTTCAGAAACAATTACAATGTTTTTAGCATATTTAAATAGTCTCTGGTACTTGTTATTATATTTTTCTATTACATCGAATACCGAAATATCATAACCTAAAGCTATGGCTATAACGGGAATTTTTAGATCTGCACATACTTCTAAGGTCTCAGCTCCCGTTATTAAATATTCTGCAAATACAAGATCTATTTTCTCTAAAATTAAAATCTCCCTAAGACATTTTTCTTTATAGGAATCCGATTTTACACCAACCTTTTTCTTAATTCTTCTTTTGATCTCATAAATGCTCTCTAATAATTGATAATCCTTTTTGTCATCTAGTTTATACGGAAAATCACCTCCATATATTACTACTATATCAAATGGTAAATTATTTATATGATTTTGAATAAAAGTCTCTGCATTTTTTTGAGATTGTGGAGTTAAGATTGCAATCTTCATACTTAGTAATATTTACATAGGAGGTTCTTGATGTACATTTCACCACTCCCAGATTTCATCTCAATTTCATTCAAATTTGATGCGATATATGAAACATCCATTTTTACAGGTTCCCCTAATGGCACAAGATCTACATTTGCCTTTTTTGCTAAATAATTCTCTATTAAAATTAAAATATCTGTTACTAAAACACTCTTATTAATTCCTATATTAATTGTTTTATTACAAATTTGATCTTTAATTACCTTAGCAACTAATTTTTTAACATCCTCTTGATCTATCAAATTTCTTTCTGCCTTTGTCCAAATTTGTATTGGCTCTCCAGTTTTAACCGCATTCACCAGATAGTTCATTATAGTTTTTTTATTTCCTCCTACTCCTACAACATTAGAAGTTCTAAAAATTAAGAAATTTGATGTATTTTGCTTTAAAACATTTTCCATTTGCAATTTATGCTGGACATAGGGCCTTTTATTAACAGATGGATCTTCGACACTAATGGTACTAAAATAAACTATTTTGTACTTAGGGTATTTAGTAATTGTTTGATTTAAAAGGAGCCGTTCTCTTTGGAAATTAATTTCTTCAATTTCAGTGGAGTTTGAAACCCCCGAAGCAAAGATCAATATCTCTTTACTAAATTTATAATGAGCAAAAGTTTTGGCTAATAAACCATTTCCTATTACCATACATTTAAGTTTCTACTGTTTTACTGCCAATCGGCAGGAATAATCTATACGGTTTAAAAATATTTGAATGTTATTTTTTTCAATATATTCATCTACTGCCTTTTTACAGCCTTGCCAATGGCCATAATCATCAATAATTAGAATTCCTCCCTTTTCAAGACGTGGAAATAAATGCTCTAACTCATGGCGAGTAGATTCATAAAAGTCTGTATCCAATCTTAAGATCGCAATTTTATCAGGAATGCTAATAATTGGAATAGTATCTTCCACCTTTCCCTGTATAAAGTGTATTTTCTCCATTGGATAATCACAAGTTTCAATATTATCCTTTACTTCTTGTAATGAAGAATAACATGCTATATGGTCCCAAAATTCATTTTTTTCTTCAAATGCTTTTTCTGCAGACTTTCCCTCGAAAGTAGTATCTACCATAGAGGGAGCAGTCATACCTTCATAAGTATCATATAAATACAATTCTCTGGAAGTAGATTTCAAATTTTTCAATGTTTCCAGTGCAGCCATTACACTGCCACCTTTATAAACACCACATTCAACAATGCTACCGCTAACATTATACTTCTCCACATGTTTAACAGCTTTAATAAGACTAGCCAAACGCGCTATACCGGTTAAAGAAAATCTCTCCACCTTAGAAATAATATTGATTTCATCTTCATCTATATCCGAATAGATAATGCGTGGACCCTGAATTTTTTCAAACTCCTTAAAAAATTTATTAAATATCTTTCGTTTAATGCTTTTCTTCATTACTTAAATTTCCTTGATAACTTCCCAATGAGAATTCTCTAAATATTTACAAGTCCCTTTTTGCCAATTATAATCTGCCCTAGTTGTTTTCATCATCTGGATCTTAAAACTACAAACAGACTCCAAATAATGAAATTTCACCTTAGTTTTAGAGTCTGATAAATGAACTCTCAAAGAGTAATCTCCCATGTACAGTTTGGGTTCTTTTATTGTACATTTTATTTTATATACGCCACTGTCTCTGTGTATATTATTTTCTGAATCTATTAACCAAACATGTGTAATTGGATTCTGAAATTCATCTAGAATTTGAAACGTCAACGCCAAATTATCTACCTTAATTGGTAAATTAACTTTAAAATTAAAAAATAACGCCTTTCCAAATTCATGAACATTTCCAGGCAAACTGGTTTCTACAGAAACATACTGCACCTTTGGCGAAGTAATACTTTTATTATAATTAAAAATTTTTTCTACCTCCCCATTTCTTAAGTACTCTCTTATCCCAGAATCAGTGTCGCCATCAAATTGCATACCTCCATTTTTAAGAACTATTACTCTATTAGTTAACACCGATACAGAATCCATATTATGACTCACAAAAAGTACAGTTCTTCCTTGTCCCGTGGAGAGATCCTGCAT
Organism: Gillisia sp.; assembly: GCA_041688725.1. Classification (GTDB taxonomy): domain Bacteria; phylum Bacteroidota; class Bacteroidia; order Flavobacteriales; family Flavobacteriaceae; genus Gillisia. Next base: position 903 of record JBDNHN010000460.1, on the reverse strand, counting down.
CTTGCCGATGGCTTTTTTCTGGAATTCGGCATCACCCACGGCCAACACTTCATCTACCACCAGGATTTCCGGCTCTAAATGTGCCGCCACGGCAAAGCCCAGCCGCACAGTCATCCCGCTGCTATAGCGTTTTACGGGCGTGTCTATATACATCTCACAACCCGAGAAATCTATAATTTCATCGAGTTTGGTTTTTATTTCTTTTTTGGTCATCCCCAAAATGGCGCCATTCATAAAGATGTTTTCCCGGCCGCTTAATTCCCCGTGAAACCCGGTGCCAACCTCCAGCAAAGAAGCGATCCTGCCCCTGGTTTTTATACTGCCGGTTGTGGGGGAAGTTACCCGTGATAAAATTTTAAGCAAGGTAGATTTCCCTGCCCCATTTTTTCCGATGATGCCTAAGAGTTCTCCTGGTTTTACCTCAAAATTAATATCCTGCAATGCCCATACATAATCTTCAGTAGCCTTTGCACTACGGTCGTTTACCGCCCCCACTTTTAAATAGGGATCTTCCTTCCCGCGCAGGCTTGCCCACCAACGGTTAAGATCGTCACCAAGCGTGCCTGAGCCTACCGCTCCCAGACGGTATTGTTTGGAGATATTTTCAGCTTTTAAAATTATGCTCATTAAGATCGTTTATTAATTATTGGTTTAAAAAATGCAACAAAACATTTCTAATAATTTCTTAATTTTTAAAACAGAAAATATTCAATTGCAAATCCATGCCAACGTTTAAAGTCCTTTGAAGAAACGGTTTTTTTCTTGTATATGCCTCCTTAATATGATATTTAAAACCCGCACGTTGAACAATATCTAAAATTTCATGAAGCTTTTGTTCAACATTTGGAAAACTATGATATTCTATAAATAAATATTCAACATTTCCTAAAAGATCTTCGCAAT